>JAJZUN010000182.1 GCA_021848555.1 Pseudomonadota bacterium
GACCGTACAGGTCCAGCAGCGCGGGGTCCGGCAGCAAGGTCACGCCGCTGGCGCGCGCGAACGCATCGCCGATCACAAAATCGCGGTTGCCGTGCATCAGGTAGGCCGGCACGCCGGCGGCGACCAGCCGGGCGAGGGCGGAAACCACGCTGGCGTTGAACGCATCGCCCAGATCGTCGTCGCCGACCCAATACTCGAACAGGTCGCCGAGGATGTAGAGCGCCTGGGCGCCGCGCGCCTCGCGCTCGAGAAAACCGAAAAAACCGCGGTTGCTTTGCGGCCGTGCGGCGCAAAGGTGCAGGTCGGAGACGAAGAGCGTGCGCACGCGGGCCGGCGGTGCGGAATCCGGAGCAGGGCGGTTCAGGTCGCGCTCATACCGCTTCAGCGCGTTCCAGCACCACGTCTTCAGCGGGCACATCCTGATGGCCGCCGCGGCTGCCGGTCTTTACGCCTTTGATCTTGTCCACCACGTCCATGCCCTCGACCACCTTACCGAACACGCAATAACCCCAGCCCTGAGCCGTTGGCGCGCTATGGTTGAGGAAGCTGTTGTCCTTGACGTTGATAAAGAACTGGGCGCTGGCCGAGTGCGGGTCGGAGGTGCGCGCCATGGCGACGGTATAGCGCTCGTTCTTGAGGCCGTTGTTCGCCTCGTTCTCGATCTGCGCCTGCGTCGGCTTCTGCCGCATGCCGGGCTCGAAACCGCCGCCCTGAATCATGAACCCGTCGATGACGCGATGGAACACAGTGTTGTCGTAGTGTCCGCTGCGGACGTAGGACAGGAAATTCTCCACCGTCTTGGGGGCTTTGGTGGCGTCCAGTTCGAGGGTGATGGTGCCGTGGTTGGTGTGCAGTTTTACCATGATGGGCTCTCTATTTGTCCGAAATGAGGTTGATGGATTCGATGATGACCGGCGTTTTCGGCACGTCCCGGTCGAACAGTCCGCCGGGGCCGGTGGGGGCGCGCGCGATGCGCATTACCACGTCCATGCCGGCGGTCACCTTGCCGAACACGGCGTAGCCGAAGCCAGCCGGGCTGGGCTCGCGAAAATCGAGCGCAGCGTTGTCGGCGACGTTGATGAAGAACTGGACGGTGGCGGAATGCGGGTTGGGCGTGCGCGCCATGGCGATGGTTCCGGTTTCGTTCCTGAGCCGGTTGCCGGCCTCGTTTTCGATCGGCGCGCGCGCGGGCTTCTGGCGGAACTCGCGGTCGAAGGCGCCCCCCTGGACCATGAAGCCCGGAATGACGCGGTGGAACTGCGTTCCGGCATAGGCGCCGTCCTTCACATACTGGAGGAAGTTGGCGACCGTCTTTGGCGCCTTGTCTGCGTAGAGTTCGATGCGTACGGTTCCGGCGCTGGTTTTCATTTCAACCAGCGGGTTGGCGGCGTGGGCCTGGGCCGACCCGAAGAGAATTGCGGATATCAAGAATTTGAGCCAGCGCATGTTTTCAGTCCAAGTAGATGTTCAACAGCAGATGGTTGCGGGCAATCGCGCGAAAAACGGCGACACAACGGGTTCGATCGATCCTGCGGCAGCCGTGGCGCCGACCCGCTCAGGCTCGGCGGCTATCCCGCGCCTTCGTAAATGATGCGCCACTTGGTGCCTTCCTTGCTCCAGTATTGGCGCTTCTTCATCACGTTGGACAGGTTGTTCGAGCGGTAGTCCTGGTCGAAAGTCACCACCACCAGCTCGTCCTTGCCCGGATTGCGGAACATGCTGAAATTGGATAGCCCCACTTTGATCCAGCTCTTGCCGCTGTTGACCTGGCGCTTGTGCCGCCCCCAATCCGACAGGTTCTCGCGGCCGGTGGAAAATTTGCTCGAGTAGTGGCTGAGATAGCGTTCGGTATCCCGGCTTTCCCAGTCGCCGCGCCAGCGCTCGATTTCAGCGTTGAGCGCATTGCGCTCGGCGTTCCAGCCATCCAGGGAAAGCCACTCGACCTGCTCGCTGATGATCACCGGCGTGAGCCCGATCTGCAGCTTCGTGGACAATGCGTCGAGGTCCGCGTTCGCGAGCACCACGCAGCCGTTGCTGGCGCGCGGCGCGCGGCTGTAGGTATCGCTGGGCGTGCCGTGCAGCCAAATGCCGTGGCCGTTGCGGCCATGGCGCTTGTCCCATTCGTTGGGATAGCTGATCGGGAAGGCGCCGCTGCCGTAGAAGTCGGACAGCTTGTTGCGCGGCAGGCTGGCGGTGACGTGGTACACGCCTACGGGCGTTTTTTCGTCGCCCTCGCGCGTCTTCTCCCCGCTGCGCTTGCCGGTGCTGATGTAATAATCGGCGACGAAGCGCGGCCGCCCGCTCTCGTTTTGGTAAAGGTAGAGTCGCGAGCGCTTGTTGTCGACGACGATGGCGTAGCGCTGATCCCCGCGCAGCTGCATCAGGTAGCGCGGCACCCGGTCCTGCGACGGGCGGTCGCGATAGGCGTGCAGTCGCACCAGCGCTTCCGCGCGCAGGTCATCGAGGCGTTCGCTCGAACCCTGAGGGGCGTTGCCGAAAGTCTTGAGCTCGCGGCCCCGGGCGAGCAGCAGGTCGCCCTTGATCAGGTACGCCAGGCGAAAATTGGGCTTTGCCCGGAGCAGCGTTTCGACCTGGCTGAGCGCCTGATCGAGGCGGTTGTTCTCGATGGCTTCGAACACCTTACCCAGCAACTCGTCTGTGCTTGGGTCTGCTGTTGCGGGGACCGGGGTTAGGAAGAAGGCGCTGGCGAGGACCAGTGCCCCGGCGAGTAGCGTGTTGGAATATCCGCGCTGCAAGTGCATCAATTAGTTGACCCGCTCTTCATGGATTAGCCATTTGCCATTGCTTTTGACCATGACCAGCGTTTTAGTTCCCGTAGCCTTGACCACGTCGGAGCGGTAGACCTGGCGGAAGCTTACGCTCGCGGCGTTGTCGCCGCTGATGTTGACTTTGGGCGACTCGATTTCGACTTCGATTTTCTTCGCTGCATTGATGCGCTGCTTGCGCCCCTTTTCCCAGTCGCTGCGCGATTCGCCCTTGGGCGTCTTGAAGTCCTTGGCGTAATGCGCGAGGTAGCCCGGCACATCCTTCCTGGCCCAGGCGCCGGCCCAGGCGCGCACGGTCTTGACCAGGGCATCGGTTTCGGCGCTGGTGCCGCCGGCCTTGGCCGGTGCTTCGCTGGCCTTGGGTTCGGCGGCCTTGGGTTCCGCGGCGGGTTTCGCGCTCGCGGCCGCCGCAGGCTTGCCGGCGTCGACTGCCTTGGCGGGCGCTGCCTCCGCCGTCTTGGCCGGTTCCGCGCGCGCAGGGGCGCGGGCGGCGCTGCGCGCGCCGCCGCCGATCAAATCGCCGATCATGGCGAGCTTGGTCTTCGCGCCGGCGTTGGACGAGTCGAGCTGCAGCGCCTTGTCGTAGGCCTGGCTGGCGAGTTTGGCGTAAATGTCGCCCAGGTTCTCGTGCGCGGTGGCGTAGCTCGGATGCGTGCGGATCGAGCTTTCCAGCGCCACCCTGGCTTTTTCGTACTGGCCCTGCGATGCATACAGGACCGCCAGATTGTTGTAGGGCTCGGGCAACTCGGGATAATCCTGGGACAGCTTCAGGAACATCTGGATGGCGTCGTTCGGCCGGTTCATCTCCGTCAGAATCAGGCCTTTCAGAAACCGCCCCTGGGCATCGCGCGGCTTGCCGGCCAGGTATGCGTCGACGCGCTCCAGGGCCTGCGGCAACTGCCCCTGGCGCATCATTTTGTTGATGTCCTGCACCTCGTCGGCACGGACGGTGGCGACGGCCAACACGAGGCCTAGGGTGAGCGCGGTACGGCGAAGGAGGGAGTGCATTATGTTATACTTTCTCGCGCCAGTGGGATTAGCCCTGCATTCTAACAACAACCCCTAAACCTCCACAATAGAGGTCGCTGCCAAAGTTTTCCGGTAGCACCGTCCCTGCGCTAAAAGGGGCGGCGCGTCCGACCACATCCTGGCCGCCTTTTTTCGCATGTTGAAGATATACAACACGCTTGCCCGCCGCAAGCAGGATTTCGTCCCGATCGAGCCCGGCCGGGTGCGCATGTACGTATGCGGCATGACTGTCTACGACTATTGCCATCTGGGCCATGCGCGCGTGATGGTGGTGTTCGACATGGTGCAGCGCTGGCTGCGCGCCTCAGGCTATGCGCTTAATTACGTGCGCAACGTCACCGATATCGACGACAAGATCATCCGCCGCGCCGTGGACAACGGCGAGACCATAGGTGCGCTCACCGCGCGCTTCATCGCGTACATGGACGAGGACGCCGCCGCGCTCGGGGTGCAAAAGCCCGATCACGAACCGCACGCCACCCAATATATAGGCGGCATGCTGGACATGATCGCCGCGCTGCAGGCGAAGGGCCTGGCCTACCAGGCCCCAAGCGGCGACGTCAATTACGCCGTGCGCAAGTTTCCCGGCTACGGCAAGCTCTCGGGCAAGACGCTGGACGAGTTGCGCGCGGGCGAACGCGTCGAAACCGACGCGAGCAAACATGATCCGCTGGATTTCGTCCTGTGGAAGCGGGCCAAGGAGGGCGAGCCCGCCTGGCCTTCGCCCTGGGGCGAGGGACGCCCCGGTTGGCACATCGAGTGCTCGGCCATGTCCGGCAAGCTGCTCGGCGCGCATTTCGACATTCACGGCGGCGGCCAGGACCTGCAGTTTCCCCACCACGAGAATGAGATCGCACAGTCGGAGGGCGTGCACGGCGATGTGTTCGTGAATTACTGGATGCACAACGGGTTTGTACGCGTCGACGACGAGAAGATGTCCAAGTCGCTGGGGAATTTTTTCACCATACGCGAGGTGTTGAAGCAATACGACGCGGAGGTGGTGCGGTTTTTCATCCTGCGCGCGCATTACCGCAGCCCGCTCAACTACTCCGACCAGCACCTGGACGACGCGCGGGGCGCGCTGACCCGCCTGTACACGGCGCTCAAGAACGTCCCGCCGCAGGTAACCACGATAGACTGGAGCGACGCCTACGCCGGCCGCTTCAGGGCGGCCATGGACGACGACTTCAACACGCCGGAGGCGATGGCGGTATTGTTCGAACTCGCTGCTGAGGCCAACCGCAGCAAGTCTTCGTTGACCTCGGGTCTGCTCAAGGCGCTAGGCGGGGTCCTCGGCTTGCTCGGCCAGGATGCCACCGAATTCCTTCAGGGGCGGGCCGCATCGGGCGCGGTTCGGAGGGAACCGATGGAGGCAAACGGAACAGGGCAGGCAAGCGCTGGCGCGTCCTCGACGGCGGCGAGCCGCGAGCAAATCGAGCAGATGATCGCTGCGCGCACGGCAGCCAAGAAGGCGAAGAACTACGCCGAAGCCGACCGCATCCGCAAGGACTTGCTGGCCGCCGGCATCGTGCTCGAGGATACGCCGCAGGGCACGACCTGGCGCCGGGCCTGAATAGCAGCAGCAAGGGCGCGCGGGGGCGGGTTTTGTACAAGATCGTCGATAGTGCACGGATGTGCTTTTTATCCGTGCATTATCGACGATCCGCGCGGACGGGGCGCCGTCCGCGCAAGCTCTGGCGCTGCGGCTCGATTAGCCTCCTGCTTATGCCGATGTCGGCGTGCGACCATTGCGCGCTGCGCGCGCCAACCACGTTTTCTGTACGGATAAAAAGCGCATCCGTACAGAAAACGCGGTTATGGATAAAAGCAGAAGCGGCTTGGAGTGGCTCTTAAGCAAGCTCTGTCGCTGCTGCCCGATGTAGCCTACAGCGTCAGTTGAATTCCTCGCTACTCGGCGAAGAATTCCTTCACCTTGTCCATCCAGGATTTCGCCCGCGGGTTGTGCCGGTCGGCGTCCTTGACGTTGATCGCCTCCAGCTCGCGTAAAAGCTCTTTTTGCCGTTCGGTGAGGTGCACCGGAGTTTCAACCACCACGTGACACAGCAGGTCGCCGTGCGCGTGGCTGCGCACGCCCTTGATGCCTTTGCCGCGCAGGCGAAAGATCTTGCCGCTCTGGGTTTCTGCCGGGATCTTGATCCTGGCGGAGCCGGAGAGCGTCGGGATTTCGATCTCCCCGCCGAGGGCGGCGACGGTGAAACTGATGGGCATTTCGCAATGCAGGTCATTGTGGTCGCGCTGGAACACCGCATGCGGCTTCAGATGCAGCTGTACGTACAGGTCGCCCGGCGGCCCTCCGTTGACGCCGGCCTCGCCCTCGCCGGAGAGGCGGATGCGGTCGCCTTCGTCCACGCCGGCGGGAATCTTGACC
>JAJZUN010000183.1 GCA_021848555.1 Pseudomonadota bacterium
CGAGGACATCACCGAGCGCAGACGCGCGGAAGAGAAAGTCCGCCAGCTCAACGAGTACCTGGAGCGCCGCGTGCACGAGCGCACGAACGCACTGCTCGCCGCCAATACCGCCCTGCAGGTCGAGGTCGGGGAGCGCCGGATGGCGGAGCGGGCGGCATTGACGCTTGCGGATCGCCTGCAGCAGATGACCCGGCGCCTGGGCGAAGCGCAGGAGGTCGAGCGGCGGCGGCTGGCGGCCGAGCTGCACGACGGGGTGTGCTCCAACCTGGCGGCGATCGGGCTCAATCTCGCGCTGCTGAAAAGACAGCTGCCGCAAAGCGACAGCGCCAGCGCCGAGCGGCGGCTGTCCGATCTGATCGCCCAGGTCGACGAGGCGAAGGCGAACGCCAAGGACATCAGCATCGACCTGCGCCCCTTGATGCTGGAGGGGCGGGACTTGGGTTCCGCGCTGGAGGAATATGCGCGCAAATTCGCCGACAACACCGGCATCCCGGTGCAGACGCGGGCCGTGAATCCGGGAGGGCATTTGTCCGCGGAGAAGAAGATCGCGCTGTTCCGCATCGTGCAGGAGGCGCTTACCAATTGCGCCAGGCACGCGCGGGCGAGCGTCATTGCGATCGAGCTGGATGCCGGCGCGGATCATTTGCTGCTGAGCGTGGCCGACGACGGCGTCGGCATCGACCTGGCCGGCTTCAACGGGAATACATCGGGGCTGGGGCTGCTGTCGATGCAGGAGAGGGCCGAGGCCATCGGCGGCCGCTGGCAGATCGAATCGACGCCCGGCAAAGGAACGCGGGTCAGCGTGAGCGTCGGCGCGGCACAGGGTTAGGAAGCCGCCTCAGGATCATCGAGACAGACCCTAGGGCAGATGGGGGTCCGTTTTCTGTTAACCGTAACCGTACTTTCTGCGCGGATGCGCACTTTATCCGCGCAGAGAGCACGGTTGGCGCGCGCAGCGCGCAACGGCCGCTTTGCGATAGCGCTGGATGTCGGAGGATGCGTCGAACTGTGGCACTCTAACTTGCGCGGACGGCGGCCCGTCCGCGCGGATCACCGATTGCGCACGGACGAGAAACCGTCCGTGCGCAACCGGCGATCATGTATAACCCCCCCTATGTTTGGCATGGGCATGTCGGAATTGGCCCTAAGAGACCGTTTCAGAATTGTCGAAACGGTCTCCGACCGGCAGGCCGCGCCGGCTCGCCTCGATCACGGCCTGCGCGCGGCTGGTGACGTTGAGTGCGCGAAACACGGCGATGGCGTGGTTCTTGACCGTGCCTTCGGCCAGCCCGAGCTCGCGGCAGATCTGCTTGTTCGACATGCCGCGCAACAGGCAGGTCAGCACCTCGGTCTGCCGCGGGGACAGGCCCAGATCGGCTGCCTGCGCCGCCCGGGCGGGCCCGGCCTCGCTTGCGGGCGCCGATTTGGCGCTGCCGGCGATCGCGGTCGGCAGCGCGATGTTTCCCTTGAGCGCATGCTCCAGAAATTTCGCCAGCAGGTCCGTAGGCGAGGACTTGCAGATATACCCCGTTGCGCCGCGCTCCAGCGCGTCTATGACCGTGGCGCGCGTTTCGTCCGAGGACAGCACCACCACGGGCAGCGACGGACGCTTGAGCTTGAGTTCCGACAGCAGATCGAAGCCGCTCATTCCGGGCATGTGCAGGTCGAGCAGCACCAACTCGATGTCAGTGTGCCGCTCAAGCTGGGTCAGCGCCTCGGCGCCGTTTCCCGCTTCCACGATGTCGATGTCGGCAAACAGTTCCCGCGCCATGTAGGTCACCGCCGCGCGTATCGGCGGGTGATCATCGCACACCGGAAGCTTGGCGCACTCCATTTCGGGAATCAGGTCAGGTTCGCCACCCCGAAGGCCACCAGCGCGCATGCGCCCGCCGTCATGAAAACCAGATCGCGCAGGTTTTTCCAGTCGACGGGGGTAACCCCTTCCTTCTTCTTGCGCATCATGTTCCATTCGTAGATGACCAGGAGCAGCCCGAGGGCGGCGGTGATCAGCACCGATTTCATTACCAGAGTCATGCCATTTCTCCCTTAGCGTCTGTTGCTGAATGGGTGGGTCAGATTTTCATCGGCAAGATTACCATCTGCAGGCCTTCCAGGTGCAGGCGGCGCTGTATCGACAGAGCCGCCTCGTTGTGCAGCAGGCGGATCAGCCAGTTTTCCTGCTCGAAAACGAGCTTGCTCGCGAAAAAGATGCAATTCGGAAACTCCCCGTGCACCTGTTCCGCCAGCTTGGTGACTTCATCGATCGGGTCGGTGCCGAAGCTCAGATAGGACTTTGCCGCCCAGCCCTTGCTGTTGCAGAAATTGACGAAATAGGTGAGGGCCACGTTGGCTTCCATTTTCATCAACTTCATGTCCTCGCTGCCGCCGTAGCTGTGCGAATCGACGGTGCGCACGTTGACGAAAATGAAGTTGCGGAAATGGTCCGGAAACATGCGATGCACCCAAAGCAGCGCGTGCAGCCCGCCGCCGCGGCTCGAGCCCACCAGGAACACGGCGGTGGGCAGGGAGGGATCGGGCTTGGGTGCGTTGACGATGCTGCCGAACGGCTGGCTGGCGAATATTTCATCGACTTTGCGGATCTGCACCCTGGCCCAATTGTAGTGCCTGCGGATGGTGAGGCAGAGGGCGATGATGGCGACGATGATCAGGGCCGTGATCCATCCGCCTTCGGTGAATTTCTCCACCAGCAGCATCGCCAGGATCACCGAGCACACCACGAAGCCGGTCGCCGACAAGGCCAGGCGCACGGCCCATTTGCCTTGCTCGCCGCGCCGCCGCCACCAGTAGATGCACAGGCCGAAGAGCGAAATGGCGAAAGTCAGGAACACGCTGACGCTGTACAGGATCACCAGCAGGGACACGCTGCCGCGGGTCCAGATCAGGATGCCCAGTGCGGCCAGGCCCATCACCAGGATGCCGTTCTCGGTCACGAGGCGCGTCGACAGGTAGCGGAACTTGTGCGGCACCCAGGAGTCCATCGCCATGTTCGACAGCACCGCCGGGCCGCCGAGAAAGCCGGTGTTGGCGGCGACGAACAACAGGCCGCCCTCCAGCGCCAGCACCGTCCACAGCGCCGCCTTGTTGACCCAGGGGTCCCATCCCAGGCTCTGGATGATGGCGCCGAAGGCGACGGCGTTCAGCGTCCGGCCTTCCACCGGTTTCGCCTCCCACAGCAGATAGAGCAGGATGATGCCGCCGGCGGTGAAGGCCAGCGACAATGCCATGTAGAGCATGGTGATCTTGCCGGTCTTGACGCGCGGCTCGGCCAGCACGTTGACGTTGTTCGATACCGCTTCCAGCCCGGTATAGGTGCCGCCGCCCTGGGAGTAGGCGAGCAGCATCAGCGCGGCGACATGCGCCCAGCCGAGTTGCCCCGACAGCGCTTTCGTCTGCTCGAGCGTGGCCGGGATCAACTGCGGCAACTGCTCCACGTGCGCGCCCAGGCCGTACACGATCAGGAATGCATGCGTGATGACGAAGCCGAGAAAAATCGGCAGCAGCACCTTGATCACTTCCTTCATGCCGCGCAAATTGAGCACGATCAGCAGGATGATCAGGCCGACCTCCGCGGGCAGCTTGTACTGCTGGAAACCGAGGGGAAGCAGGCTGAACAGCGCGTCCACGCCGCTGGCGATGGAAATCGCAATGGTGAGCACATAGTCCAGCACCAGCGCGGCGCCGGAGGTCACCCCGGCGTAGGGTCCGATGAGCTTGGTTGCGACACGGTAGCCGCCGCCGCCGGTCGGGAACAGCTCGATCACCTGGTTGTAGGCGATCGCGATGATGAATACCGTGGCCGCGGTGGCCAGGGCCAGGTACAGGCCGAGACCGGTATGCTCGCCGAGCGCGCGGAACGACTCCTCCGGGCCGTAGCAGGAGGATGAAATGCCGTCGGCGCCCAGGCCTACCCAGGCGAAAAACGCCGCCAGCGCGATGTTGTGGCGCGTTTCTTCGCTCAGAGGATCCAGGGGCGCACCTATGACCTTGGTGCGCAAATCGCTGTAGAGGGACATGACGGGGTGCTTCAGTCGGGGCGGGCGGACTCGAGTTGCGTCTGGATGCGCCTGGCGAACACCGTCATTTCCCTGGCCGCCTGCTTGTCGCCCTTCTTCTCGGCCACGGCGATGCCCTGGCGGTAGGCATCCAGCGCCGCCTGCGGCTGTCCGCTTTCGGCGAGCGCGCGGCCGAGCAGCTTCCATGCGGCCGAATAGGCCGGGTCGCGGGCCACCGCCTCGCTCAAATGCAGCCGGGCGTTGTGCGCATCGCCGCTTTTCAGATATTCGCTGCCCAGCGAAAAGCGCAATACGGCGCTGTCGCGCGGCGTGCCGATGAGCTGCTGTAAGTTGGCGATGATGGCTGAGGTCATTGTAAGATTCGGCCATCGCGGCAAACGATCCGCGACCGGGCAGCAATTATAGGCCCGTTGTGCAACTTTTCAGGGAATCTCCGCAACCATGCCCAGAGCCGTGATCTCGACCCCGCATGCGCCCAGCGCCATCGGCACCTATTCCCAGGCGGTGCGCTGCGGCGACACCGTCTACCTCTCGGGCCAGATCGGCCTCGATCCCGCGACCATGCAGCTGGCCGAGGGCATCGATGCGCAGGTGAAGCGCGTATTCGACAATCTGCAGGCGGTGGCCGCCGCCGCCGGGGGCTCGCTCGGGGACGCCGTCAAGCTGACCATCTATCTCACCGATCTCGCCCATTTCGCCGAGGTCAACGAAGCCATGGCCGCCTACTTCAAGCAGCCGTATCCGGCGCGCGCCGCGGTCGGCGTGGCCGCGCTGCCGCGCGGCGCGCTCGTCGAAGCCGACGCGATCCTGGTGATGTCTTGAGACGCCGGGGCTGAGGCGCGCAAAGTGAGCGGCAACAGCGTACCTCCAGCCGCCGTGCGCGCTGTCCGGCCGCGCGCGCCTGCGCATTCCAAGGCGCCGTCCGCCGCTGCGCCTGCTACGCTGACGGCGAAGCTGGCAAAACTCGGCATCCGGCGCGAGTTCGATCTGGTGCTGCACCTGCCGCTGCGCTACGAGGACGAAACCCGGCTCACCGCGATCGCCGACGCGCGTGACGGTGCTCCGGTGCAGGTGGAAGGCACGGTGATCGACAGCCGGATCGCCTACCGCCCGCGGCGCCAGCTGGTGTGCCGGATCGAGGACGCGAGCGGCCAGCTGTATATGCGCTTCCTGAATTTCTACGGCAGCCAGGCGAAGGCGCTGGTCGCGGGCGCGCGCGTGCGCGCCTTCGGCGAGGCGCGCCCCGGTTTTTTCGGCGCCGAGATGGTCCATCCGCGCTATCGCATCGTGGGCGCAGGCACGCTGCTGCCCGAGGCGCTGACGCCGATCTATCCGACCACCGCCGGACTGCCGCAGGCGGCCCTGCGCCGCCTGATCGCCAAGGCGCTGGCGCAATGCGAACTCGACGAAACGCTGCCCGGCGACACCCTGGCGCAGTTGGGCCTGCCGGCATTTCGCGATGCCATCGATGCCCTGCACCATCCGCGCCCCGGCGACGACGCGGGCGCCCTCACCGGACGCAGCCATCCGGCGTGGCGGCGCATGAAACTGGACGAATTGCTGGCGCAGCAGTTGTCGATGCGCCTGCACTACCGCGAGCGCAAGCGCAAGACGGCGCCCGCGCTGAAAGCAGCCGGCGCACTGACCGCGGGCCTGCTCGATCGGCTGCCATTCCGGCTGACGCGCGCGCAGACGCGCGCCTGGGCCGAGATCGGGCAGGATCTGGCGCAGGCGCACCCGATGCACCGCCTGCTGCAGGGCGATGTCGGCAGCGGAAAGACCGTGGTGGCGGCGCTGGCGGCGCTGCGTGCGGTCGAAAACGGCATGCAGGCCGCGGTCATGGCGCCCACCGAAATCCTGGCCGAGCAGCATTACCGCAAATTCTCCGACTGGCTCGCGCCCCTGGGCGTGCAGCTCACCTGGCTCTCCGGCAGCCAGAAGAAAAAGGAGCGCGCGGCGGCCGTGGCGGACATCGCCTCGGGTGCGACCCGGGTGGCGGTGGGCACGCATGCGCTGTTCCAGGAAGGCGTCGTGTTCCAGTCGCTCGGCCTGGCCATCGTCGACGAGCAGCACCGCTTCGGCGTGGAGCAGCGCCTGGCGCTGCGCGCCAAGGGTGCGGCGGCGCAGGGTGCGGCTAGCGCGGAGCCGCACC
>JAJZUN010000184.1 GCA_021848555.1 Pseudomonadota bacterium
GCCCCCGGAGAGGGTGCGCGACTGCCGGTCCAGAGTCAGATAGGCGAGGCCCACCTGGCACAGGTAGGAAAGCCGCGCGCGGATTTCGGTGAGCAGCAGGTCGGTGGCTTCGTCCAGCGGCGCCGGCAGGTGCAGGGAATCGAAGAAGCCGCGGCAGCGCGCTATCGGCAGCAGCATCAGGTCGTGCACGGTGAGACCGGGCAGAGCGGCGAGTTGGTCTTCGTCCCACTTCACGTCCAGTGGCTTGAATCTCTTGTAGCTACCGAAGACCTGGTCCGCGTCCTGCTTCGTGCCCAGGCGCCACAGCAGCGCGTCGGGCTTGAGCCGCGCGCCCTCGCACGCGGGGCAGGGCGTGTAGGCGCGGTACTTCGACAACAGCACGCGGATGTGCATCTTGTAGGCCTTGGTCTCCAGCCAGTCGAAGAACTTGCGCACGCCATACCAGGTGCCGGGCCAGGACTTGCGCCAGCCTTCCCATTCCGGCTCGCCCTCCAGCACCCACCTGCGCTGGGCCTGGCTCAGTTTGCGAAACGGCGTATCGAGCGCAATGCCGCGCTTTCCGGCGTACTTCACCAGATCGTCCTGGCATTCCTTGAAGCTCGCTGTCTGCCACGGCCGCACCGCGCCTTCGCGCAGGGTCTTGGCTTCGTCCGGCACGATCAGGCCGAAATCGATGCCGATGACCCGGCCGAAACCGCGGCAGGTATCGCAGGCGCCGACGGGCGAGTTGAACGAGAACAGCGACGGTGTCGGATCGGCGTAGTGGATGTCGCAATCGGCGCAGTGCAGGTCGGAGGAATAGCGCCAGACCGCGCCATTGATGGATGCGCCTTCCTCGGCGGCCAGGTATGCGTTGACCTTTCCCTGGCCGATCTTGAGCGCCGCTTCCAGCGCCTCGATCACGCGCGTCTTTTCGGCGGAAGCCAGGCGCAGCCGGTCCTGCACCACTTCCAGCGTGTCGCCCTTGCGCGCATGAATGCGGCTGTAGCCCTGGCTCTGCAGCAGCTGTTTCACCTCGGCTTCGCTGAAATTCTTCGGCACCGTCACCGGGAAGGTGACGAGCAGGCGCGGGTCGCCCGCGGCGCTGGCGCGTTGTTTGATCGCGGCGTAGATGGACTCCGGCGAGTCGCGCACCACCTTCTCGCCGCAGCCGCGGCAGTAGAGTTCCGCCGCGCGCGCGAACAGCAGCTTCACGTGGTCGTTGAGTTCGGTCATGGTGCCGACGGTCGAGCGCGAGGTGCGTACCGGATTGGTCTGGTCGATGGCGATCGCGGGCGGGATGCCTTCGATGCGGTCCACCTGCGGCTTGTCCATGCGGTCGAGGAACTGGCGCGCATAGGGCGAGAAGGTCTCGACGTAGCGCCGCTGGCCCTCGGCGTAGAGCGTGTCGAACACGAGCGAACTCTTGCCCGAGCCCGAAACGCCGGTGACCACGACGAGCTGGTTCAGCGGGATTTCGAGGGTGAGGTTCTTGAGGTTGTTCTGGCGTGCGCCCTGAATCAGGATGGCGCCGTCAGCATAGGCTTCCGACATTGGCGCATTTTAGCGGCAGCGGGGCATTCGTGCTGCGAGCATATGTTTGGATTGCCTGCGGCCCGCTACTGCCGCAGGGGGTGGTTCGCCGAGGGCGTTAATCGTCCAACTCCTGGCCTCTGGGTAGGCGATGCGGAGGGTCTGCGTAAGACGGTGATCTGCCGCTGAGCGTATTCGGACCAGTGGCTCAAGCCGACCCTGAAGAGCCGTTCGACATTCGAAGTCACGAAGGGCAGCTACATGAGATAGAGCTGCCTCTCGCCAACTCTCCGTGATGTTCGGCTTAACGGCTGCTGCGGTCAGTCGGAAAATGCCGATGACGCAATCAACTATGCCATGTTCGGTGGACGGTCTTGGAAAATGTGAATTAAGGAAACTCTGCAAAACCTGTAAACGCGGCCCGCTGGTGATTCGTTAATCCGAGAAGCGGATTACAGGGGCAGATACGATGAAACAAATGACGCTTTCGGCAAGAGGATTCGAGAAACACGGCAAGGCGACGCGGCGCGCGCAGTTTTTGGCGGACATGAACCGGGTTGTGCCCTGGGTGGCGCTGTGTGCCTTGGTCGAACCCTTCTACAGCAAGGGCACGACGGGACGCCCGCCGGTTGGGGTGGAGCGCATGCTTCGGATCTACTGCTTGCAGAACTGGTTCAACTTGTCTGACCCGGCGGTGGAAGAGGCGCTGTACGACGTGATCTCGATGCGCGAGTTCGTGGGCATTGATCTTGGTCGTGAGCCGGCACCGGACGAGACGACGATCCTGCGCTTTCGGCACCTGCTGGAGAAGCACGGGTTGGGCAAACGCTTGTTCGAAGAAGTCGGCCGGCACCTGCAAGCCCAAGGCATGAAGCTCTCCACAGGTACGATTGTCGATGCCACGATCATAAGCGCTCTAGGCTCGACCAAGAACAAGGCTGGAGCGCGCGATCCTGAGATGAAGCCCACCAAGAAAGGTAACCAGTGGTATTTTGGAATGAAGGCGCATATCGGCACAGACAGCAAGACCAAGCTGATCCACTCGGTGTCGGTCACCAGCGCTAACGTGCACGATAGTCAGCAACTGCCCCACCTTCTGCACGGCAAAGAGCGGCGCGTCTACGGTGACGCCGCCTATACCGGCCAGACGCCGGTGCTGCGAGCGATCGCTCCGAAGGCGCGCGACTTTACCAATGAAAAGGGGCGCGCCAACCGCCAACTGACCGAAGCGCAGCGCTCGAAGAATCGCACCAAGTCCAGGGTACGCGCCAAGGTCGAGCATGCGTTTGGCGTGATCAAACGGATATTCGGCTTTGCCAAGGTGCGCTACCGTGGAATCGCGAAGAATGCCAACCGCGTGTTTGTCACCGCTGCGCTGGCTAATCTCTACCTTGCGCGGCGATACTTGATCGGACTTCCACAGGGAAGATGCGCCTGATGAATGCAAAAACGACTGAACGACCGGCCCGCGCGATCGAAAATCACGAGAAATTTCACTTTCAGTTCGAAACACCATTCTCATATCAACCTGGACTCGCAATTTTCAGCTATTCCGGAGAGCTTCCTTAATTTCGCCGCATCACACACCCCCGGCGGGGGCGATCGGAGCGAGTCTATTGGTAAAAAGAAAGTGCGAGATTGAGTTTGTTCGACATGGCGCAAATCGAGATCGAGTTGTCGGAGTTGCTCGGCGGGCGGCGGGCGGCGGGTCGATTTGCGGACGGCGGCTGAGTTGAGCCGCTACTTCAGGGACGAAGTCGTGCGCACGGCGCAGGTGCAGTATGTCTCCGGATGACGTAACCCGGCTTGGGCATATGGCCGAAGCTGCGGAATCCGCGTTGCGCTTCTGCCAAGGACGCGCGCGTGCCGATGTCGACAACGACGACATGCTGCGCTTCGCGCTGACGCGCGCGGTGGAGATCGTCGGCGAGGCGGCAAACAAGGTCTCAATCGAGATACGAACCCAGATTCCGGGAATTGCCTAGCCCGCCATCGTCGGCATGCGCAACCGCCTGGTGCACGCGTATTTTGACGTGGGTAGCGATATCATGTGGAGAACCGTTCGCGAGAGACTTCCATCGCTGCTGCGAGAACTGAATCTGGTCCTGAGCAAGGGCTAGGGCAAGTTGGCATGGTCGCGGCCGCGCAGATGGTCAACCAACGCTTTCGATACGCTGGACAGCGCATCGTAGGAGCGTACGCAGATGACCAGGCGCCGCTTCGCCCAGGGCTCGGCGAGCGCGATGGTCTTGATCTTTAGCGACCGAAGATACAGTTGTGCGCTCTTGCGCGGCAACATGCCTATGCCGAGTCCCGCCGCAACCATCAGACACAGAGCGTCGTAACTGGCCACCTGTATCCGCAGTTTCAGCGGTTTGCCGATCGCGCCTGCCGCCTGCGTCAGTTGGTTATTGATGGCGCTTCCTGGATGGGTGCCGACGAAATCGAAGTCGAGCGCGTGGCGCAGGGTGATGGACTGTTTCCGCGTGAGCGGATGCGCGCGCGGAACGATGATGACCAGTTCATCCTCGTGATACGGGAGGGACGTCACGTCTTCGCCATAGTTTCCGACATTCAGGATACCGATGTCGGCGGCGTTGTCGGCTACCGCCCTGGCGATCACCGAACTGATTCTTTCCTCCAGATGGATTTGCACCAGGGGGTAATCGACCATGAAAGACTTGAGTTCCTCCGGCAGGAACTGGGTGATGGCGGAAATGTTGGCGAATACGCGCACATGGCCGCGCATGCCGGACGAGTACTCGCTCATTTGAGCGACGATGTTGTCCAGGTTGTTCAATGCGCTGCGCGCGAGATTGAGCAGCACGAAAGCCGCCGCGGTAGCGGCCGCCCCCTTGTTGCTGCGCGTGAACAGCGCAGTCCTGAGAACGCTCTCCAGTTCACTCATGCGCTTGCTCACCGCCGAAGCCGCGATATGCTCGCGCGCTGCGGCATCGGCAATCGTTCCAGTCTCCATGACCGCGACGAACAGTTTCAACGAAACCGGATCGAGTTTCATCCTGCAGGGCCGCGAGCCGGTACATCCGCGGTGGAAAAGGGTGTGAAAGACGGTCCAGTTTACACCATCGCAATCCGCGATGGCAAGGTGGCCAAATGTTGATTTACGCGCGCGAGCAGCGGCTTCACGATACGCAACCGTCACCCTTGGACTCTGCAGTAGGATGGGGTGGCCGAGGCTGAGGGGCCATTTGAGAATTTCAGAAATGGCCCCTGATTTAAGGGAGCATGAGGGGCCGAGGAAGGGGTGGGACTCTTCCGTTTCCACCTGAGTCCCTTCATTCTCGAATGAAGGCGAGTAAGTCCTGCAGCCGCTGGAACCGCAGAGCAAGGAATCCTGGGTAGATCGTCTATTAACGAAGCTGGAGAGGAGGAGGGAATCATGGGAGGTTTCGAGCGCTTATTGGTGCGGACATTAGCGTCCATCGCGTGCGTTCTGTTGCTGGGGCAGGTTAACGCGCAGACCTACCCCGTGAAGCCAATCCGGGTCATTGTTCCGCAGGCCCCCGGCGGCGCGAACGACACCGTCGCGCGCATCGTTCTGAATGCGATGTCCGAGAACATGGGCCAGCAGTTCGTGGTCGAAAATCGTACCGGTGCGGGCGGCAACATCGGCACCGAGGCGGCCGCGAAGGCACCGCATGACGGTTATACGCTATTTCTGACGGTAGGCAGCTCGCATACCATCAATCCAGCGCTGTATCGCAAGGTTCCCTTCGATCCGATCAAGGATTTCACGCCGATCGCGAGGGTAGCCACGGCCCCTTACGTACTCGTCGTCAATCCCTCAGTTCCAGCGAAGACGGTCAAGGAACTCATCGCATTCATCAAGTCGAAAAAGGATCCGATGACCTATGCTTCCGCCGGAAACGGGACCCTCAACCACCTGCTGGCGGAGATGTTCAAATTGGCGGCAGGGGTCGACCTGGTGCACATTCCGTACAAGGCGGCCGCCGCTTCGGTTACCGATGTCGTCAGCGGCCAGGTGCCACTCACTTTTGCCAGCCTTCCCGCCGCCACGCCTTTCATCAAGAGCGAGCGGCTACGGCTGCTGGGCGTGGCAGCGCCGAAGCGCACCCCGCTGATGCCCGATGTGCCGGCGATTGCGGAAACCATCCCGGGGTTCGGCGCCGTGTCCTGGTACGGCCTGATGGCGCCGGCCGGTACGCCCAAGGAATTGATCGCCAGGCTCAACGCGGAAGTGGTGAAAGCGCTCAACAGCAAGGATGTAAAGGACAGGATGGCGCTGCAGGGCGCCGAGGTCAGCCCCAGTACGCCGGAGGAATTGGCCGCATTGATCAAAGACGAGTTGCCGATGTGGGCGGCGATCGTGAAAGCTTCCAATGCGCAGGTAGATTAGCCGGAAGCGGCGAGCGCCTGGCATACTCAACAGCCGCAGCCGGTCCAGGCAAAACCAATCCAATGGAAAACGCGATACGCTTTTCAGGCCGGGTATTGTTTCTGTCGGAAAATGCCAATGTACTCGAAAGGCAGCTAGCAGGCGAAGATTTCACACTCGCCGAGGCCCGGCCCCTGCGAGACCAGATATCGACCGATGAGATCACGCCGGCATGGGCGATGTTCTATTACGACGAAACCCTGGGCCGCTATCCCTACATCGGGTTGAAATGCGGCGAG
>JAJZUN010000185.1 GCA_021848555.1 Pseudomonadota bacterium
CGGCACGATCTGCAGGCGGCGGGCGCCGCGCTCTATTGCACGCAAGTCCCGCAGGTTCACGCGCCGGCGGTGGAGTCGAGCAGCTCCGGCTCCAGCGGAGTACCGGTGGTCGTCAGACGCACGGCAGTCAGCCGGCTGATGTGGCAGGCGATGACCTTGCGCGAGCACTTGTGGCAGCGGCGCGATTTTCGCGGCAGGCTCGCCGTGATTCGCGACGACTATCTTCAGAATGACCAGGCGGATTGGCCCACCTGGGGCCCCCCGGCAAGCGTGCTGTTCGAAACCGGATCGTCACATGCGCTCACCGTCCGCGCCGGCGTTGCGCGGCAGTTCGAATGGCTGCAATCCGTCGACCCTGACTATCTGCTCGTCTACCCCAGCAATCTGGCCGAATTGCTCGGCAAGTTCGAGGAGCGCGGCCTGAAACTGCCCCGCCTGCGCCAATTGCGAACCATCAACGAAACGCTGGCACCCCGCATACGCGACACTGCGCGCAGGGTGCTCGGCGTGGATATCGCAGATACCTACAGTTCCGCGGAAGTCGGCGTGATCGCGCTGCAATGCCCCGACAGCGGGCTCTACCACATCATGGCGGAAAGCCTGATGGTCGAAATCCTCGATGAGCAGGGGGCGGCGTGCGCGCCGGGGCAGGTAGGCCGCGTGGTGGTGACGGACCTGCACAATTTCGCCACACCGCTGATCCGCTACGACCTCGGCGACTACGCGGAAGCGGCGCAACCCTGTCCCTGCGGCCGCGGCCTGCCCGCGCTCAAGCGCATAGCGGGCCGCCGTCGCAATATGGTGCAACTGCCCGATGGACGCTCCTTGTGGCCGGGCATAGGTGGTCTGCGTTATCGCGACATAGCGCCGATTCGGCAGTTTCAGTTCATCCAGCGCGAGCGCGAGTCGATCGAAGTGCGGCTGGTTTCCGATGCGCCTCTGGGCGCAGACCAGGAACGGCGTATCGGCGATCGCATTCGTCAAGCGCTGGATTTTCCGTTCAAACTCGATTTCACTTATTTTGCGGAACAGATTCCGCGTGGTCCGGGCGGCAAGTTCGAGGAATTCATCTGCGCGCTCGCGTAGCAGGAACATTCTTGCCAGGGACTACATTGGTCCGTCAAATCAACTATCTGGAAAGAATTTCCAGGGTGTGAATTATTCCCAGGGATACCCGCGGAATTGCTAGGGTTTTGGCCAGACATTAGCTAGAATTAGCGGATCCGGGTTAACCCTGAACCATGTTCTAGGCCTGCACTGGAAAAAAGCAGATGAAAAAAATAAGTTCAAGCTGCTTACTGTTTTTCTCTCTGGCGTTCCTGGCAGCCAGTCCCGGTCTGGCGCAGGACGACCGTTTCGACATCGTGCAGTTCAAGATCGTAGGCAACACGCTGCTGCCCGATGCCCAGGTGCAGGCCGCGGTGGCGCCGATGGCGGGCGCGAAGCGGGTCTACGGCGACATCCAGAAAGCGCTGGAGGCGCTGGAGCGCGCCTATCGCGCGGCAGGCTACAGCACGGTGCAGGTGTATGTGCCGGAACAGGAGTTGACCAGCGGCGTGGTCAGGCTCGAGGTCACCGAGGGCGTGATCGGCAAAGTCGTGATCAGCGGCAATAAGTTCTTCGACATTAACAACGTCAGGGCGAGCCTGCCGGCGCTGCAGGAGGGCCAGGCGCCCAACCTGCGGCAGATGTCGGAGGACATCCAGCTCGCCAACGAGAACCCGGCGAAACAACTCGAAGTGACGCTGGGGGTGAGCGAGCAAGAGGGCAAGGTCGATGCCAAGGTCATAGTCAGCGAAGAAGACCCGCAGCGCATCTTCGCCACCCTGGATTCCACCGGCACCGCGGCCACCGGCCGCGCACGCATGGGGGTGGCCTACCAGAACGCGAACCTGTTCAACCGCGACCACACCCTGACCCTGGCCTATACCGGCTCGCCCGATGCGCCCGCAGGGGTGAAGGTGGACATCTTCAGTCTGGGCTATCGCATCCCCTTCTACGGCCTGGGCGACAGCCTGGATTTCATCTGGGGCAAGTCCGGCGTGAACACCCCCAGCACCTCGCCCACCCTGGGCGGGGGCCTGGGCATCGTGGGCAAGGGCGACGTGTTCGGCCTGCGCTGGAACCATTACTTCGCCCGCCGCGGCGAATACTCGTCGAAACTGATTTTCGGCGCCGACTACAAATTCATCAATTCGATCTGCACCGTGGCGGGCACTCCCTCGGGGGTCGATCCGCCGACCCCGGCGATCGCAAGCTGCGTGCCCTACACCACGCGCCCCTTGAGCCTGACCTACAGCGGCCAGCGGCTGAGCCCGGGCCGCATGTTCGACTACACCGTCGGCATCGCGCACAATCTGGCCATGGGCTCGCGCTACACCAACGTCGATGGCGCGGTCGACCGCTACTCCTACCTCACCTCGGGCAACCGGACGACGCGCAACGACTTCAACATCCTGCGCGTGGGCGGGAGCTACCTCACCGCGTTCCCGGACGACTGGCAGCTGCGCTTCGCGGCAAACGGGCAGTACGCGGGCAACCCGCTGGTGGCGGCAGAGCAAATCGGCCTGGCCGGTTCGACCGCGGTGCGCGGCTTCAACGAGCGCGCGGTCTCGGCCGACAGCGGCTATGTGGTGAATGCCGAGATCTACACGCCGGACCTGGCGAAGACGAGCGGCGCGCGCGGCAGCCTGCGTGCGCTCACCTTCGTGGATCTGGCACACGGCTACAACCACAACGTGCCCTCGGGTTCGCTCACCCCGGGTAGCGTCAACGTCGCCAGCGTGGGCGCCGGGCTGCGCTATTCGCAGGGCAAGGACTTCAGCCTGCGATTCGACCTGGCCGAAGTGATCGACAGCGGCCCGGTCGGGACCCGCGCGCGCGGCGAGTGGCGCGGGCATTTGAACGTGATGATCGCGTTCTAGCGCATGAAGACCTTTCGCACGCATCGATTTTTGTCATGCCGGGCGCAGCGCGGAATCTGCTTCACCTGAATATCTGTATGACGGCGTTTCTGCGCCGCCAAACGACGGGGGTACACCATGCCCAATAGCACCACGACCCAATTCTCCGCCAGCAAGCGACTGCTCGTCGCCTCGATCGCCGCCTGCTTCGCCTCGGCCCCGGCCTGGGCCAATCCCACCGGGCCCCAGGTGGTCTCGGGCGGCGCGAACTTCAATCAGGCGGGCAAGCTGCTGACGGTCAACAACACCAGCGGCGCGATCATCAACTGGAACACCTTCTCCATCGGCGCGGGCGAGACCACGCGCTTCAACCAGGCGTCCGCGGCGAGCAGCGTGCTCAACCGCGTGATCGCCAACGACCCCTCGGTGTTGCTGGGCACCTTGAGTTCCAACGGCAAAGTTTGGCTGGTCAATCCCGCAGGCATCATGGTGGGGCAGGGCGCGAAGATCGACGTCGCCGGCTTTATCGCGAGCACGCTCAACGTCGCGAATCAGGACTTTCTCGCCGGGCGCCTGAATTTCGGCGCAACGCCGAACGCAGGCAGCATCCAGAACTACGGACAGATCGCCACCCCGAGCGGCGGCAGCGTGTTGCTGGTTGCGCCGAACATCGAGAACCACGGCATCATCAACGCGCCTAGCGGCGAGGTGATCCTCGCAGCCGGACAGACGGCGCAATTGATCGACACCGGTACGCCCGGCGTCAAGGTGGACATCACCGGCGCCGAAGGCAACGTCACCAACCTCGGCGAGATCGTGGCCGAGGCCGGGCGCATCGGCATGGCCGGTGTTCTGGTGAAGAACAGCGGCACGCTGAATGCCTCGAGTGTGGTCAAAGACGGCGGGCGCATCTTCCTCAAGGCGAGCCAGGATGCCTATGTCGATGGCGCGGGACGCATCGTCGCGACCGGCACCAAGGGCGGCGGGATCGAGGTGCTGGGGAATCGCGTTGCGGTGAAGGATCAGGCGCAGCTTGATGCTTCGGGCGATGCAAGGGGTGGGACGGTGCGCGTCGGTGGTGATTACCAGGGCAAGAACCCGGACTTCCTGAACGCCAAGACCGCTTATATCGGCGCTCTAGCGTCGATCAAGGCCGACGCCACAATGGCTGGCGATGGCGGCAAGGTCATTGTTTGGTCCGATGAGGCGACGCGCGCCTACGGAAACATCAGCGCGCGCGGTGGCGCGATTTCAGGCCATGGTGGCTTGGTCGAGACCTCGGGCAAGCGTTCGCTAGATGTTGCGGGGGCGCGCGTGGATACGCGCGCTAGCGACGGCAGCGCCGGAACCTGGCTGCTCGATCCCGCCGACATTACGATTGTCGGCGGCAGCGCCACCGGTAGCCCCGCCTACGCGCCCACCGGGTCGTCTTCCAGCATCACCGACGGCGACATCAATGCAAGTCTGGCGACGAGCAACGTTTCGATCAGCACCAGTTCGGGCAGCGGCGGCAGCGGAAATATCACGGTTAACGGGTATGCGGATTTGTCCGCCGCTTATATCCATACGAGCGGCAGCGGCGCGCGTGCGCTGACGCTTACGGCGGACGGCAACATTGGCATACACGGCGGTTCGACCATAAATGGCACGGAGGCTGCACCGCTTACGTTGAACCTTTATGCCGGCGGCAACATCACCCATGCGGGTTCCATTTCCACCTATGGCAGCGCCAATTTCCTATCCAAGGGAGCGATCAGCTTCGGCGATACCAGTTACTACGGATACCTGTATTCCTATGGATCCCCCATAACCTTGGTTGCGAACTGGAATGGTTCGACCACGACTCCGGATGCCGGCGCCAGTGCTCAATGTGCCGGCAGTTTCTGCGGCATTAATGGACGAGGCTCCATCAGTAGCAATTACGACTACACTTCGGCCGTCAGTGCCGGCGCGGTAAGTGTGAAGGCGCCTGGCAATATCGACTTGACGAGCATCGCCATGTCTGCCCATGGCGGCTACGATCACAACTACGGCGGCAATGGTGGTGCCGGCGGTGCGGTAAGCATCACCTCGTCCAAGGGCAACCTGAGCACGGGTTCTGTCGATGCTGCCGGCGGCGATGCGTATTATTCGGGTACCCCCGGCACCAGTAGCGCGGTGAATGGCGGCACGGGTGGCGTAGGGGGCGCGGGCGGGACGATCAGCCTGAGCGCGGCGGGCACGCTTACGCTGGGCGGAACGAGCAGCGTGGCCGGCGGCGGCGGTGGCAGTGGCGGTTCCGGGTACTACGACTACAGCCTGACCATCCCTGCCTACACCGGCGCGGGAGGGACGGGTGGTGCCGGCGGCAACGCGGGATCGATGAGTTTTGGCGGCGCTTCGCTGCTTCTGTCGGGCGCGACGCTGAACGCGAATGGCGGTTCGGGTGGATCAGGCGGGTATTACGGCACGTCCAGCGGCGGCACGGGGGCGAGCGGCGCCGCCAGCCCAATCACGCTTGCGACTGCGGGTGATATCAAACTGACCGGCTCCTATAACTATGTCGACGCAAGCGAGTTGAGTATGCGTGCCGGCAGGAGCATCACTTTCGGTGACGCCATCAGTGGCTACGGCGGGTACCTGTATTCTTACTATGGCGCACCGATCACGTTGATTGCGAACTGGAACGGTTCGAGCAGTGCGCCGGAGGTGGCGAGCGCTGCACAGTGCGGCACAGTCTTCTGCGGGATCAGCGGAACCGGCGCCATCAACAGCAGTTACTACAGCTATGCCAACGCCAATGCGGGCGCCGTGACCTTGAAAGCGCCCGGGGACATTGATTTGTCGAACATCGGCATCTCCGCCAACGGCTACTATTACTACTCTTCCGTCACGGGCGCGGTCGGTGGCACGGGCGGTGCGGTAAGCATCACCTCGACCCAGGGCAACCTGACCACGGGTTCGATCAATGCCAGTGGCGGCGGCGGCGGGTACGGCGCCGGTGGCAGCAGCGGCGCGGCGAATGGCGGAACGGGTGGCGCCGGGGGCGCGGGCGGCGTGGTCAGTCTGAGCGCGGCGGGCACGCTCACGCTGGCCGGGCCGATCTACGCGGACGGCGGCGAAGGCGGCTATGGCGGTAATGGATATTCCAATTACCTTGCTTCCACTTATGTTTATTCCGGGACCGGTGGCGATGGGGGTGCGGGAGGTAAAGCCGGAACGATCAACGCGAGTGGCGCTTCGCTGATTTCCTCGGGGGCATCGCTGCGCGCGAG
>JAJZUN010000186.1 GCA_021848555.1 Pseudomonadota bacterium
GCCAAAACCCGCAAGCGAGTGCACGTTGAAATGCTTGAGCAGCTGTTGCCGCGCGGCTGCGTAGTCGAAATGCCATTCGGGCAGGCGCGTCACGGCGGCCGCGGCATTCAGGCCCGAAGCCGGGGCGCGATCGGCGACCAGGATTTCCGCCGGGCGCAGGCGCGTGAGTTCGCCCGCGAGCAGGCGCTGCGGGATTTCGGCCACGCGCAGCTCGCCGCCGGCAAGGCTCAGCCAGGCGAGGCCGGCGCTGTTGTTTTCGGTCGCAAGCGCGAGCAGCAGGTTGTCGGATTTTTCGTCGAGCAGGGCCGAGTCGGTGAGCGTGCCCGGGGTGACGATGCGCGTGACCGCGCGCTCCACCGGCCCCTTGGCGGCATTCGGGTCGCCGATCTGCTCGCAGATCGCTACCGACTCGCCCAGCTTGAGCAGCTTGGCCAGATATTGCTCGACCGCGTGATAGGGCACGCCGGCCATTTTGATCGGCGCGCCGGCGGAGGCGCCGCGCGTGGTCAGCGTGATGTCGAGCAGCCGCGCCGCCTTCTCCGCGTCCTCGTAAAACAGCTCGTAGAAATCCCCCATGCGGTAGAACAGCAGGATGTCCGGATGCTGCGCTTTCAGGCGCAGGTACTGCTGCATCATCGGGGTGTGGGCGCTGCCCGCGGCGGAATCCGGCTTGTTCATCGGCGCAATTCTAACCTGTGTGGCTTTTCGTTTAGCCGGGAATGCGACTGGGGCAATCGATCTGCTATGGCCTTATCCGCAGCAGATCGGAAAGCCCACCCCAATAGCGGTATAGACGGTCGCGCATAATCTCCGGTAGGCCGATTTCCAGAATAATTCCGGGCCACTTTTTCCGGGCGGTTGTCACCGTCTCCTTAACGACGTTCAGTACGAATTTCGGTGGGGCATCCATCCGGCGGGCGAGCCGGTCGAAATGCGATTCATCGATGGATTCAAAACGCTTTTCTCCGCTCAGATTGAGCGCAAGGCTGTCGTTCTGGACGTAGTGAATGGTCGACACCAGGTCGTATGCCGGCGATAACCGGGGCGTGACTTTGTCTTGATAGATCACCGACCAGTTTTTGAGATGGGCGTCGCCGTTGCCGACGAGAACGTTGACGACCAATCGCCGAATGAATTCTGCGAGCTGCTCGAACCGGTTGGGGAAAAGATCGAAGATCAATCTGCCAATGGTATCGTAATTGGTCGCCTTGTATTCCTGGTCGCCATAGACGTTAAATACTTGCGCAAAGTCTTCGGCATGGACCCGGCCTTCCTCATTTTCGTTATGGCTGCGGTCATAACGTTTGATGGCGTAGGCCCAGGTTTCCCATTGCGGTATCGAGAGGCCGACCATTCCGGCAAGATCAATATCATCGAGTTTCACCAGTTTGACTTCGGGTGTTTGTATTCCGGCAGCGGCCGCCAGCAGCATCATCGTGTACTCGTTCGCCGGGACGTTCGGATGGGTCGGGTGAGGGGGTTTGACGATCCATTCCTCTTTGCCATCTTCCAGCGTGAAGCGCCCGCCGCGCTCGATCATCGAGAACTTGAGTTGTGATCCGCCCAGCGAGAATTTGATTAGTGTCTCGTCTGGAACGGCGTGCGTGGTGCCAGGTCGATAGTTGATGGCGGCCTGCGGCAATTCATCTGCCGGAAGCGCGCGAATTGCGCCGGGCAGGCTCGCGCCCAGGGCCATGAGCAAGTCGAATTCATGGTCGTGGTGGATCTTCAGTCGCTTGACCATGTATTCCCGCAGCAGGCCTTCGGGCAACAGGTTGCTGAAGAAAGGCGGCAGCTTCATCCGGCTCGAATATATTTCCCGCAGCTTGCGCTCGGTCGCTTCCTCGTCGCCCGGCGTATTGAAGGACAAGCTCAGGGTCGGTCTGTAGGGTCCCAGGTCGATGTAGCTGTCGTCGAAGGCGAACAGGCTCTTCCCGTCCTGAAAGCCGGTGAGGTGGCCGACTGGGACATCGCCCAGCAGTATCTTGAGGACGCGGGCATCAGCCATCCGATTGCTCCTCGTCCTTGACCTGGTAGCGATCGAGCAGGGAAGGGGTAGGGGCTGAAGGCGCCGGCCCGCGTTTCGCCTTGAGAAGAGATTCAAGCTTTGCGGTGTCCTCCCGCGGAACGGGTATGAGTTCCACGTCCAGCGCCTGGGCCAGCTTTAGCAGGGTTGATAGCGTGACACCTCCCCCGCGCTCGAAGATCGATACCTGCCGTTGCTGAATGCCGCTGCGGCGCGCAGCATCGATTTGCGACAGGCCTAGGGCAAGCCGGCGCGCTCGTATGGTTTCGTGGAGACTCGGTTTCATTAAATATATTATAAGGTATATATAGGAACATACAATACCTTTATATACATAAAAGTGCTCGGTTCAGCTTTTGACCGCTGTTGCGCCAAATAGAACCGATATGCTCCACCTTGCTGTCCTTTTACAGTTAAGTGTAGGTGGCAGTGTAGGTCATCGACCAATACGCCCGAAAACCGAATGCCTGCGCGGATTTGACACCCATGCATCATCGGGGTGTGGGCGCTGCCCGCGGCGGAGTCCGGCTTATTCATCGGCGCAATTCTAACCCGGGACGCGCGGCGCCAAGCCGGGAATGCGCCTGCAGACGAATTCCCAGCTTGCGCGCCCAGGTTATGCGCCCGCGATTGCGGCTGTTGACAAGGAACGAAAGTTCCACGTATAGTTAATCGTGAAACTGCTGTAACCTAACGTGTAAACGATTCGGCCGGGCTCTTTCATGCGCCGGTCCGATGGCTACGGGGAGCCGCCCGAGTTGAGTCTGCGCGAACTGATACTTGCGTCCTACGCCGAGCTGGTGCCGTCAGAGCGCAAGCTCGCGGATGTCGTCATGCAGCGCCGGACCGATCTTGCAAGCTATTCGGCTACCGAACTGGCACGGTTCGCGGGGGTGTCGAAGGCCACTGCGGCGCGGTTTTTCCGCCGCCTCGGCTATGCAAGCTTCAGTCAGTTCCGTTCGGATGTTCGGGCCAATCCTCCCGCTGAATCGCCGTTGTACAAGCTCGAGGATATCGCCAAGTTGGCCGGCAATGGTTCAGGCCTAGCGCGCCATTTCTCGATCGATGCGCAGAACCTCGCCACCACTCTCCAAGGTCTGAGTCACGACGACATCAAGGCTGCAGTGACCGTGCTGAAAGGCGCGCAGCGCGTGTGGATCGTCGGCTACCGCAACGGCTACGCCACGGCGTTCTACGCCCATGCATTGTTCTCGCATGCAAAGTCGAATGTTTTCCTGCTTAACGACGCAGCCGCCAAGGTCGCCGATTTGATGGCAGATGTGGGCGACAGGGACGTTCTTTTCGTCGTCGATTTCCGGCGGCGGATCAGGCTGCTCGGGCAGGTCGTCAGCGTCGCCAGGGAAGCCGGCGCCAAAATCGTGTTGCTCACCTACTCGCCGGTTTCGGTCCTGGCGCGACCGGCCGATGTCATCCTCGGCTGCGTGACCGGCGGATCGGCGGTGTTCGATTCCTATGTGGCTCCGATGAGCATCGTCAATTATCTCGCGGCATCTCTGGTCGCGGCGATGCGACCCGGCGCACGCAAGCGCATGGAACGCATCGAACGCATCCACGAAGTCCTCGCCGACATAGAGGACTGAACCCGTGCAAAAGATGAACCAGACCAAGCGGTGGTTCGCGAAGGAAGCTGGAAATGGCGCATATGGATATTAACGGCGAGCGGCTGCTCGCCTCGTTGCAGGAACTCGGCCGAATCGGCGCGCTGGAAGGCGGCGGCGTATGCCGGCTGGCGCTCAGCGACGAAGACAAGGCCGGGCGGGACTGGGTGGTGGCGCAGATGAAAGCGCTGGGGATGAGCGTGAGCGTGGATGGCATCGGCAATGTCGTCGGCGTCTATGGCGGGCGGGAAGCCGTTCTGCCGGTCATGGCGGGCTCGCACATCGACACGGTACGCACCGGCGGACTTTACGACGGCAACTACGGTGTCCTGGCGGGACTGGAAGTGGTGCGCACTCTCAGGGATGCGGGTATGCGCACGCGCAAGCCGCTCGCGGTGGCGTTCTTCACCAACGAGGAAGGTTCGCGCTTCGCGCCCGACATGATGGGCAGCCTCGTTTTTCAGGGCGATCTGCCGCTCGGGGCGGCGCTGGATACGAAAGGGATCGACGGCACGACGGTGCGGGAAAACCTGGAGCGCATCGGTTACCGCGGATCGGCGCCGACGGGCGCGATGAAGGTGGACAGCTATGTCGAGCTGCACATCGAACAGGGTCCCGTGCTCGACATCGAAAAGACCACGATAGGCGCGGTGGAAGGTGTGCAGGGGATTTCGTGGACCGAGTTCACGATCTCCGGCGTTTCCAATCATGCGGGAACGACGCCGATGCGCTTGCGCCACGACGCCGGCCTTGTCGCCGCGCGCGTCGCCTGCTTCGCGCGCGAGCTGGCGAGAGAACTGGGCGGCGACCAGGTGGCGACAGTCGGCTCCATGAGCCTGTTTCCTAATCTCGTCAATGTGATTGCGAACCGCGTCGTGTTCACGGTGGACCTGCGCAATACCGACGAAGCGATCCTGAAATCGGCCGAGCAGCGCCTGTGGGCTTTCGCCGACGAGGCGGTCGCCGCGGAGGGTGTGAACATCTCGCGCCGGTCGCTCGCGCGCTTCGAACCGGTCGCTTTTCACCCCGAATTGGTAAACCTGGTCGAAAAGACGGCGCGCGACTTGGGGTTCCCGGTCAGGCGTCTTCCCAGCGGCGCCGGACACGATGCGCAGATACTCGCGCGCAACTGCCCGGCGGCGATGATCTTCGTCCCCAGCGTGGCCGGCCTGAGCCATAACGTGCGCGAGCATACCGAAGCGGGCGATCTGATAGCGGGGGCAAGGGTGCTGTTTCGCGTTCTTATGCAGTTGGCCGATCGACAACCAGTCCGATAAGGACTCAAAGGAACTTCAGTGGCAAGGTTTGTAAACATTGCGATCGGCCAGCTCGGTCCGATCGCCCGCAGCGAAACGCGGCCGCAGGTGGTGGTGCGCCTGAAAGCCTTGATGCACCAGGCCAGTGCCATGGGTTGCGAGCTGATCGTCTATCCCGAACTCGCGCTGACGACCTTCTTCCCGCGTTGGTACATGGCCGAGCAGGCCGAAATCGACAGCTTTTTCGAGCGCGAAATGCCCGGCCCGGAAACGCAGCCGCTGTTCGATCTGGCGCGCGAGCTGGGCATCGGCTTCTGCCTCGGCTACGCCGAACTGTCGCTGGAGCAGGGGCGGACGCGCCGCTACAACACTTCCATCCTGGTAGACCGTGCGGGTGCCATCGTTGCCAAATACCGCAAGGTGCATCTCCCGGGGCACGCCGAGCACGAGCCCTGGCGCCGGTTCCAGCACCTGGAGAAGCGTTACTTCGAGCCGGGCGACGGCTTCGGCGTGGTCCAGGCGTTCGGCGGCGTCCTCGGCATGGCCATCTGCAACGACCGCCGCTGGCCCGAAACCTATCGCGTCATGGGGCTGCAGGGGGTGGAGATGATCCTGATCGGCTACAACACGCCGGTGCACAATCCGCCGGCGCCCGAGCACGACGATCTTTCGCTGTTCCACAATCAACTTGTATTGCAGGCCGGGGCCTATCAGAACGGCACCTGGGTCGTGGCTGTGGCCAAGGCGGGGATCGAGGAAGGCGTGGACCAGATCGGGGGGAGTTGCATCGTCGCACCCTCGGGTGAGATCGTCGCCGCCTGTACCACCAAGGGCGACGAAATCGCGCTCGCCCGGTGCGATCTCGATCTGTGCAATTCGTACAAGCGCACCACTTTCAATTTCGACGTGCATCGGCAGCCATCCGCCTACGGGATGATCGTCGAGAGAAAAGGCGTGCGCCTGAAGGCGGATGGCACGCTACTTGCTGTACCGGAGGCTTGACCATTTTGTCAGAAAAGGAGCATGACCATGCGCACGAGTGTGTTTAGTTTTATGCGGTATGCAATGCCGGCGCTGTTGGCGTTGGCGGTGGGGCTGGGACAGATGTCCGCCGTCCAGGCCGCGGACGCAAAAGTGATCCGGATGATTCCCGGCGGGGATTTGAAGATTCTCGATCCGATCCAGAATCCATCCTACATCACCCGCAACCACGGCTACATGATCTACGACACGCTGTTTGCCGT
>JAJZUN010000187.1 GCA_021848555.1 Pseudomonadota bacterium
ATCTACATGCCGATCGGCGACTGGGCCATGGAAAACGAGCTGCGCGCGGCGTCAGGCTTGAATTTCGTCGCGCTCCAACCGGCTCACCGCAAACCCGGCGCATGGCTCAAATCGGCATTGGCGCCAACACACCCATTCAAGAGGGCAAAGCGAGCGGATGCATGCACGTTCCCGGTGCCCTATGCACCGGCCCGCGATCTCAGCGTGGTGCGTTGCGCTGGCATTCCGGCGTCGACCTGGTGTCGTGCATCGATACCCCGCTCAGGCGCAAGCAATATTCTCGATTTGCCGCGTGCTTCAAAATGCAAATAATGAGATGAATCATGATTTGGAATTTTCAAGCATATAGAGGATGAAATGGAATTAAATATTCATTTCATTGCGTTTATTACACCATGACGCAAATATAGTCCGGGTTTTGCTCACTTATATCCATGTCAACATGAACATGGATGCGCGCGGATTCGGATGGGTCCGCACCTCCGGCAAACTTCAGCTTGATCCGGTTGCTGCATGCCCAATCAAGAGGAGCGAAGCGATGCGCGCATGGCAAAGGATGGTGTTCGTTTCGTCCCTATTCACGCTGACCGTGGCATCGGCTCGGGCCGAAGACCCGACCGTGCTCATCGGCACGGCCGCCCCGCTCACCGGCCCCTTGTCTGCCTTCGGCCAGGACGCCGCGAACGGGGTGATCATGGCGGTGAAGGCGCTGAACGCAGAGCACGCTGGTATCGATGGCAAGCCAGTCTTGTGGAAGGTCGATTCCGAAGACGACCAGGCCGATCCCAAGCAAGCCACCGTCGTGGCGCAAAAATTCGTCGACGAGAAGGTCAATGGCGTCGTCGGCCACCTGAGTTCTGGCTGCACCTACCCGGCATCGCGCATCTATGACCGAGCCGGCATTCCTGAAATCACACCCTCGTCGACGGATCCGAAAATCGCCCGGCAAGGTTTCAAGACCTTCTTTCGCATGATCGCCAACGACGATGCGATCGGAGCCGGACTGGCGCAGTACGCCGCGCATCGGTTGCGCCTCAAGACCGTCGCCGTGATCGACGACGGAACCGCCTACGGCCAAGGCATCGCCAAGGTGTTTTCTGAGGACGCCAAGAAAGACGGCTTGCACGTCGTGGACCGCGAATACACCAGCGATCAGGCCACGGACTTCACGGCCATTCTCACCAAGGTCAAGGCTGATCGCCCCGCACTGATTTTCTACGGTGGGGGCTACACCCAGGCCGGACCCATGCTGCGGCAAATGCAGCAACTCGGCATCAACAGCCGGTTCATGGGCGGCGACGGCATTTGCGAAGCCGCCCTGGCCAAACTCGCTGGCCCGGCGGTCAACGGCGTGATCTGCGCCGAAGGCGGCACGCCGCTCAAAAACATGCCAGGAGGCCAGGCCTGGAAAACACGCTACGACAAGGAATTCGGTGCCGGCGCCTATCAATTGTTCTCGCCCTACGCCTACGACGCCACCATGGTGCTGGCGCACGCCATGATGAAGGCCAAGTCGGCAGATCCCAAGGTCTATCTGCCCTTCATCCGCACGGTGGACTACGACGGCGTGACCAAGAGGGACATTCGCTTCACCGCCACCGGCGAACTGGTGCATCCAACCATCACACTGTCCGTGTTCAAGAACGGACAAAAGGAACCCCTGAGCGTGGAGAACGTGAAGTGAAATTAGAGTAAGGCCACAGCAGGCCGATGTTGTCTATCGTTGGATTCCATCGTCAATTTAAAACATGGAGGTGTTTGCAATGTATGCCGATGCCAATGCGGAATTCAGTGGTGAACGTTCGACCAATTATCAGGATGCACTGCGCATTAATGCATAATTTTCGACTATATGAATCACCCCCGATTTCTTTCATTTGTTTTGGCGACCTTCGCTCTCTTGGCTAGTCCAGGGCCGGGTACGTTGGCTCTTGCCGCTAACGGTGCTGCCTACGGATTCCGAGGGTCGATTCGGTTTCTTATCGGAACAATGATAGGGTTGATTATTGCGATCATCGTCGCCGTGGCGGTCGGACTTTTTGCCGTGATCTTGACTATTCCCTATGTCCGTCCAGCGCTGCTGTCCCTCTCCCTCGCGTACCTAGCGTGGCTCGCTTTCTCGATTGCCACTGCCACGCCACTTGCAAATATTGGAAACCGCCTCCCCCCAAGTCTTGCCTGGGGCCTGACCTTGGGGCTGACAAACCCCAAGGCGTACGCTGCATTCGCGGCACTCTTTGCGGGGTTCGTGATAGGACCCGCTACTGCGTTGGATCAAGCTATCAAGGCTATCACATGCCTAGTTGTCATGGTAATTTCTGAACTGTTCTGGCTTTCTGCAGGAAATCTGCTGCGAAAACCGTTCACACATCCGCAATGGAGTCGCCTGCTGAACGTTGGCCTCGCTGTTGCGATGGTTATTGCTGTGGCATGGTCTCTTTGCCTATAAATAGGAATAAGCGGCAGCATCAAGTCAAGGGTTTCGACGCGGTGTGGAGCCGCGGCGCCATTCACCATGTCGGTGACAAGACCTAGGCATTCGCCCGATTCGCAACCCACACCAAACCAAGCGTTCGTCACGAGTTTATGCGGATTGACGGGGTAGGACCAACCCACGTTTTACGACAACATGGCCCAGTGGCGATTTGCGGATCGTCGGCATCTTGGGAACTTTCTACGTCTGTTGTTTTCAGCAAAACCACACTACACGGAAGAGGATTGTCTTGAGAGCGTCAGCGAATTTCTGACGGTCCAAGACCTTGACGGAGGATGCACCTTGTTCTGGCCGATGACCACCCTTGTTGCGCACCGTGCTGCGACGCACTGATTGATGCTGACACCACCTTGTGGCCCCTATGCAAGAGACTCGAGCACTGGCAACACAGAACGCTTCGACATCGTCGCTCGGCCTGCTGCTCGCCGTCTCGCTCGGACTATCCATGGTGCAACTCGACATCACCGTGGTCAACGTCGCGCTGCCCCAGATCCATCGCGAACTGCACACCACGCTTTCCGGCCTGCAGTGGGTGAGCGACGCTTATGCCCTGAGCTTCTCCAGCTTGATGCTGGGTGCAGGCGAACTGGCTGACCTGTACGGACGCAAGCGCGTGTACACCATCGGCCTGGTGGTGTTCGTGCTGGCCTCGCTGCTGTGCGCCCTGTCTCCGAGCTTGACCTGGCTGAACGTGGCGCGGGTGGTGCAGGGCGTGGGCGCTGCGGCGCTGCTGCCCAACTCGCTGGCCATCCTGCGGCACGCCTTCGTCGATGCGCGCCTGCGGGCGCGGGCCATCGGCCTGTGGGCCGGCATCTCCGGGGTGGCGCTGGTGGCCGGGCCGACGCTGGACGGGGTGCTGGTGGATGCGCTGGGCTGGCGGGCGATCTTCTGGATCAATCTACCGGTCGGGCTGACCGCCTTGCTGCTGACCGCGCGCTCGGTACGCGAATCCTGCGGCGATACCCAGCGGCGGCTGGACGTGACCGGGCAGGCGCTGGCCACGGTGTGCCTGGCCGCCCTGTTGTTCGCCCTGATCGAAGGCCATGCGCTGGGCTGGACCGCGCCGCCTATCCTGCTGGCTGGCGGTGCCACCGCGCTGGCGGGCGGACTCTTTTTCTGGTGGGAAGGCCGGGTAGCGCAGCCGCTGATTCCGCTCGCCTTCTTTCGTCGGTCCGCCTTCACCGGAGCAAACGCCGCGGCGGGGCTGATGAACTTCGGGGTCATGGGCATGCTGTTCGCCACGAGCCTGTTCTTTCAACATGCGCAGGGCCTGTCGGCAGCGCAGGCCGGAGTGCGGCTGAGCTTGATGTTCCTGCCCTTCGTGGCCCTGGTGTCTTTTGGCGGGCGGTTGGTGGGGCGGTTCGGCGCACGCTGGACATCTGTGGCCGGTTTGGCGCTGATGGGCATCGCTTACTTTGGTCTGGCGCAGGTCGAGGCGCGGACCCCGTCCATCGCGATTGCACCCTGGCTGGTTCTGGCGGGGCTGGGCCTCGTGCCCGCCATGCCGGCAGTGGTGCATGCGGCCATCGGCGCGGTGCCGCCAGAGCGCGCCGGCATGGCCTCAGCGGTGAACAATACGGCGCGTCAGGCGTCAGGTGCGTTGGGCATCGCCTTACTCGGTGGCTTCCTCCATTTACACCCGGGTGGCGTGGGTGGTGTGCGCACTGCGCTACTCGGGGCTGCTATAGCCTTGTTGGCCGGAGCATTCATTGCAGCCTGGACGATAAGCTGAGACTTCAGTACCCAAAGTCAAGTGAACCGCCCCTGCCATGCCTAGCGTGTTCAGTGGTTTTGCCGACATGCCGCCGGTGTTCGCCACGGTTTACCTGGTTGGGTTCGTCGATTGGGCCTGCCGCGAGGCCCTGAGTTCGTTCCTGACCGCGCAGCAGCGAACGGTAGGGGCCCATGTGGACCTCGGCCACAGTGCCGCCACCCCAGTGGGCATAAAGGTCACGGCGGAGGCGGTGAGGCACCGCCGATATCAAACCACTCTTCCCCTCCCCAGCCGGCATCAAACCATTGGGTGGCATGGCGCTGGTCGACTTTCTCCATCCTCGTTCACGGATGATGGGCCGTCACATCGGGTTCATCAATCTGCTGCAAGATGAACACCCTCGCCCGATCACGCAGCGTGACCGCTTTCGCGAATTGATCGTGATCATCCTCCGGAGGGGGAATGGCTTCCCCCATGACCACACTAACCGTGCCGTGGTGAGGTAGCCATTCACCATCGGCGAGCACGGACCGGGTTCCGCGGATTGCCAGCGGAACGATAGGAATGCGCGCTTGCACCGCTGCGGTGAAAGCGCCGAGATGAAACGCAAGCAATCCGGGGGCGTTTCGGAATGTTCCCTCGGGAAAGATGCAGAATGATGCGCCACTGCTGGCCAGCGTCGTCAAGCGCTCGGCATCCGCGATGCTCTGCTGCGTCGCAGACCGCTCCACAAATTCTGCGCCGAGTCGCCGCAAATAAAGCCGGACCGTCCATTGCTCGAGTAATTCCCGCTTGGCGACAAAGCGATGTGGTGACCGCAATGCGGCGATCAACATCAAGCTATCAAGATAACTCGCATGATTCGCCACGACGATATGAGGTGTGCCATGCCACAAATTCGCGCTGCGCTTGACCTGGAGAGGAATGCCAGCAAGCAACAGAAAGAATCGTGCCGCCTTATGGTTGAAGCCCCAGGCCCATGCGGGTTTGGGCAGGATGACCGTGATCAGCCAAACAATTGGCGCAATCAGAAAAAATAACGCGAGGGCATAGATTCCATACAGAAGACGTTTTGCGGGCGCAAACCATTCTTGTAATTGCGTACGGGCAGCAGCCCAGCCGAGCCGCATGAACTGCCACCACACAGAACGCGATGGCGCGCCGACCAAACCCGCCTCAAAGACGTCACGAGTTGCTCCGCGGCGGATCTTGCCGCTGGATGTTTTGAGGACCGTGTGGGGAGGAGCCAGAACAATGTCGTCCGCTGGTTCGCCGATCACCTCGGTCACGCGCCGCATAATCGCCGCCCGCAATGACTCACGAAATTTGTCGTCCGTCTCGCGTGTTTCAGCCAAGACCACCAGTCGCTCGGTTCCAGCCGCTCGATCTCGACTGCCGAACGCGGCGACACAGCCCTTACGCACGCCCGGAAGCACACCGACAGCCTCCTCGATTTCGGACGGGTAAAGGTGATGTCCAGCCCGGATGATGATGTCCTTGACGCGGCCAGTTATGTAGACATCCCCCTCGGCGATATACGCGCGGTCCGCAGTATCAAGCCAAGTGCCATGAATCAAGCGCCGGGTCTCTTCGGGGTTTCGGAAATAGCCTGCTGTGGCCGATGGCCCCTGAAACTCCAAGCGTCCTTCGATCCGCTCACCGACCTCGGCTCCCGCCTCGTCCACAATTCGAATACGGTGGCCAGGAATCGGCCGGCCACAGGCCACAAATCGCAGAGGATGATGGTCATCCGGCGGCGCGATCTGGGCCTTGCGATCACGCATGAAGGACGCACGATCGATGCGATCCACCAGAGGCCCACGGCCCAAGGGCGGGACCAGCAACGCCACGGTGGATTCGGCCAGGCCATAAACGGGGGTCATCGCGGTCCGGCGAAAGTCATACGCTCCGAACCTCTCACAAAACCGCGC
>JAJZUN010000188.1:0-5707 GCA_021848555.1 Pseudomonadota bacterium
GAGAGCCCGCCGCGCGATCCCGGCGCGATTCGGCAGGCAGACAAGGCGCAGCAGGCCGCGGTCAGTGCAGAGCTAGAGCGCCAGGCGACCGTGCTCGACATGCAGGCCAGGGGTGAACCCGTGCCGGGAACCTTCGAGTTCATCGCGCGCGAGTGGATCACCAAGATTCACCGAGCCAAGGTGAGCGAGGGGCACGCCGATCGCACCCTTACCCGATTCGAGAAGGACGCCTTTCCATGGATCGGTGCGCGGCCGCTGCGCGACATCAGCGCGCCCGAACTGCTCGAGGTGGTGCGCCGGGTCGAGGCACGGGGGGCCATCGAGACTGCGCACCGGCTCAAGGACGCTGCCGGCCAGGTGTTTCGCTATGGCATCGCGTCTGGCCTGTGCGATCGCAATCCCGCTGCGGACCTGCGCGACGCGCTCGAGCCGGTCAAGGTCAAGCATCACGCCGCTATCGTTGAGCCGGTCGCGCTCGGCAAGCTGCTGCGTGACATCGACGCCTATGCAGGGCAGCCGGCGACCGTGGTGGCGCTGAAGCTGTCACCCATCCTGCTGCTGCGGCCCGGAGAGCTGCGGCACCTCGAGTGGGCCTGGGTTGATGAGGAGGGCGCCATGATCACCGTCCCCGGCTTTGCCATGAAGCGCAGGAAGGAGGACAAGGTCGACGGTCCGCCGCACATCGTCCCGCTGGCGACGCAGGCGCTGGCGTTGTTGCGCGCGCTTCGCCCCTACACCGGCGCGGGGGCGTTCATCTTCCCGGCGCTGACGTCGCGCCAGCGCCCGATCTCCGAAAACACGGTCCGCTCAGCGTTGCGTCGGCTCGGCTACGCCAACGACGAGATGACCGCACATGGGTTCCGCGCCACCGCGCGCACGCTCGCCGCCGAGCGCCTGGGGATTGCGCCCGAAGTCATCGAGGCCCAGCTCGCGCACGCAGTTCCCGACGCCCTCGGCCGTGCCTATAACCGGACGCAGTTCCTCGAGCAGCGCCAGGCGCTGATGCAGCGCTGGGCCGATTACCTGGACCAGCTCAAGGCCGGCGCGCAGGTTATCAACATGCCGAGTGCCGCGGCGTGATGCACCACTGGGTCACCGCGGACTGCGCGCCAAGAGCACGCGCGCGCATCTCGACCACCATGGCGCTGCTGTCAAGTGATTCATGCCGCCGGCCGGAGCAATTGGTTTGCCGGCTGGGCTCGGTGCGATGGATGATGCCCCTGTCTGTTCAGGGGAAGCACATGCAGTCCACACCGAAAACAAAATCAGGGCGCCAGCGCGCGAGCTATTCAGCCATTCCTGCGGGCCTCACGCCCGATGCATGCGTGCGGCTGCCGCAGATCATCGGCGACGCCCGGGCCAATCCGCCGCTGGCTGGCATCTTCCCGACGAGCAAGAGCCAGTTCTACCGGCTAATCCAGCAGGGCCGCTTCCCAGCTCCGCTCAAGCCTTCACCCGGCTCCCGAGCCAGCTACTGGCGCTACGGAGATGTCCTCGCCGCCATCAAGCGCCTGGAGGATGACCAGAACACCGTGAACTACATGATGCCGCTGATGCGCAAGCGCGACGCGGCAAGTTGAACCAGTTTCGCCCGGCCTAGGCCTCGGCTGATCCCCAAGGCTGAAAACCCGCTCCCTTCGCGGGCTGGCCGGGCATCTGATCGAAGGCGAGCGCACGAAGGAGCGCGGGCATGAAGCACGACGAAATCAAGGTTCAAATGGCGCGCATTGCGACCGAGGTCCGAGGCTACACAGTGTCGGAGGACGACCTTGACGCGCCACGATACGACACCCTGGCCGAGCTGTTGCAAGCGGTGATTGCGCGCGGTGCGCCAGGCGGAAATATCGGCTGGTGGGCCTACATGCTGGCCGGCGAATTGGCTGTGCACCGAGGCGCTGAGACACCGGACGAAGGAACGCGCATCGAGTACGAACGCGCTCTGGCATCCGCTGCCCGCGCAGGCCAATTGACGATGCGGCCCCCGCGAGCGTCGGCAATCGCTGAGTCAGTGACCAGCGAGACGACAGACGAGCGCCTGAAAAACGGACTGGTGACGCTGCGAGCGGATATGCAGGCATACGCCGAGCGGCACGCGCCCGACCTGCTGCGCAGCGCATTGCTGGCCGACCCACAACCAGCGGAGCAGGCCGCGTTGCGCACCCGCGGATCTATTGAGTCCGACACGCCCGCCCGCTGGCCCTGGGGCGACTACACGACCCAACGCCTGGAACTGCTGGCCGACGCCGCGCGCAAATTCTGGAGCCTCTACGACCCCGCCGACGCCAGCACCGCGCCGACGAATGAGCAGGTTGTCGTGTACCTGTGCGAGCGCGGACTATCGTCGAGCGCAGCTAACGCAATGGCGACGATCCTGCGCGCGGACGGATTGCCGACCGGGCCACGCAAATAGTTCCCCGTACCCACTCGGAGCAAGTAACGGCGCGGGTTTCGAGACATTTCCGGAGTTCCCCGGACCCACTCCCCCGAGTGAACTGCGCCTATTTTTTGTGCAGTTGACGGGCTGCAATAGGGCATCTTCCCAGGAGGTGCCATGCAAGCCCAGCAAGCAAACCAAGCGACCGCCCATGCCACGCAGTTGCGCGGCGCCCTGAAAATCGTCAGGCGCCGCGAGGTCGAAGCGGCAACGGGTCTCAGTCGAACCAGTCTGTATCGCCTGGGCGCCGCCGGCAAATTTCCTCGTCCGATCAAACTCGGCCCGCACGCAGTCGGCTGGCGGGCTGACGAAATCGCAGCCTGGATCGAGCAGCGCACGGTCGAGCGCGACAACAAGGTGGCCGCGTAATGGCCCCCGAACGTGACGACGCCGCAGACTCCGGCCAGAGTCGCGGCGCCAGGGCACAGCTAGACGAACAGCAGCGCGATGGTAGCCCCAGCGCAGCGGCGGCACAACGCGCACGCATCCTCGCTCACCTCCAGGCCGGGCGGCCACTGACGACCATCCAGGCGCGTCGCGAACTCGACGTCCTTCATCCCGGTGCCCGAGTGCTCGAGCTTCGCCGCGCTGGCTGGCCAATCGCCATGACCTGGGTTCGAGAGGCGACTGACGCAGGCGTGGCGCACCGCGTCGGACGCTACTGGCTGGAGGTGCGATCGTGATCCCCAGCACCACCAACACCTCGGCGCAGGTCCTGCGCCTTCCACCGCGGCCGCGCTTCGCCCAACGGAGGCCGCGCCACCCGCTCAACCCGCTGCGCGCCGCGTGCACCTGTCACGTCACCGGCGCCTGCCCAACCTGTCGCGCTTGGGATTTGCGCGCGCGGCTGGCCGAGTTGGTCGCAGCGGCGGCCGGATGGGTATGACATGGCCCGCGCGCGCAACATCAAGCCGGCGTTCTTCATGAACGAGGACCTGGCCGAGATCGCGCCGCTCGGCCGGCTGTTGTTCATCGGGCTCTGGTGCGCGGCGGACCGTGAGGGACGGCTCGAGGATCGACCCAAGCGCCTCGCAGCAGAAATCCTGCCGTACGACGACGCCGACGTCGACGAGCTGCTGCAGGACCTGCACGTCCGCGGCTTCATCCTGCGATACCAGGCCGGCGATCTGCGGTTCATCCAGGTGGTGAACTTCGCCAAGCACCAGAACCCTCACCACCAGGAGCGCGAGAGCCGCATTCCAGCCCCCGACACGATCGCGACGAGGGTCGAACGGACCCGAGGCAGGCCCAGTACTAGCCCGGAACTTATCTCAGATAAATCTCGGGCAAGTTCGGAAGCTATCGTGCTGATTCCTGATTCTCTGATTCCTGATTCCTTGAAAAAGGAAATGTCGGGCAAGCCCGACCCTGCAGCCAAACCTGGCGCTGGACATGCCGGCACCAAGGCGCAGTGCGCCGAACTGCTCGCGCACCTGAACGCGAAGGCCGGGAAGAAGTTCCAACCCGTCGATGCCAACGTGCGGCTGCTGGCGGCTCGATTGAAGGAGGCGACGGCCGAGGAGATCCGCGCCGTGATCGACGCGAAGGTGGCCGAGTGGGGCAATACCGAGATGGCCAAGTACCTGCGGCCGGAAACGCTGTTCAACGCGACCAAGTTCGCTGGGTACCTCGGCCAGATCGGAGCGCCCGGCGGCAGCGCCAACAACCCGACCACCTGGTGGGCGCGTGCCGGCTTCGCCACCGAGGGCGACGCTGCTGACGCTGGCTGCTGGCAATCGAACTGGCGCGAGTTCCAGGGCGGTCAACGCGCGGAGGTGTCGGCATGAATGCGAAGGAGATCGCCCGCGAACTCGAGCAGCACGCTGCGGAGGTCGCGGCCTACCTGCTGCCGCAGGGCAAGAAGGCCGGCGCTGAGTGGAAGGTCGGCGGCATCGGCGGCGAGCCGGGACAGTCGCTGTCGGTGCGCATCAGCGGCGGCAAGCGCGGCGTGTGGAAGGACTTCGCCACCGACCAGGGCGGCGACCTGCTTGACCTCTGGGGCGCTGTGCACTGCTGCTCGGTCGCGGAGGCCATGCGTCAGGCGGCGCAGTACCTGGGCGTGAGCCTGACCATGCCGGAGCGGCCGGCGAAGACCTTCACTCGGCCCCAGCGTGCCGCCGACGTCGTGAAGCCGAAGGCCGGCGCGCGCGACTGGCTGCTCGGCCGCGGCCTGACCGATGCCACGCTCGACGCTTTCAAGATCGGCGAGCAGTCGCGCGGAGGCAAGACCTACGCGGTGTTCCCGTACCTGCGTGACGGCGAGCTGGTCAACGCCAAGAGCCGCAACGTGGCCGACAAGCGCGACATGCGCCAGGAGGCCGGCGCCGAGCCATGCCTGTTCGGCTGGCACCTGGTCGACCCGAAGGCGCGCACCGTCGTGCTGACCGAGGGCGAGATCGACGCGATGACGCTGCACCAGGCCGGCCATGCCGCGCTGTCGTGCAACGCTGGCGCCGGAAACCACCAGTGGATCGAAAACGACTGGGAGCGGCTGCAGCGCTTCAGCGACATCGTGATTGCCTACGACGCCGACGACGCCGGCCGCAAGGGCGCGCAGGAGGTCGCGCGGCGGCTGGGTTTCGAGCGGTGCCGCATCGCCACCTTCGGGCGCTTCAAGGACGCGAACGAGGCCCTGCAGGCGGGCGAGGACGGCGAGTTCTTCTGGGAGGCCATCCGGGCGGCCAAGCCCGTCGACCCCGCCGAACTGCAGTCGATCAACGACTTCACGGCGCTGGTCAAGGCGATGTTCTACCCGGCACCGGGCGCCGACGACGATGGCAGCTACCCGCTGAGCATCGGCGCGACGACGCACGACTGGCTGCGGTTCCGCCGCGGCGAGTTCACGGTCTGGACCGGCATCAACGGCCACGGCAAGAGCCTGGCGCTGTCCCAGGTGGCGCTGCAGACGGCGCACATGGGCGCGCGCTGGTGCGTCTTCAGCGGCGAGATGCAGCCGGCGATGCAGGCCAAGCGGATGATCAAGCAGGCCAGCGGCACCGACCGCCCGACGCCGGCCTACATCGACGCGATCGGCGCGTGGCTGGGCGAGCGGGTGTGGGTTGTGGCCACGGTTGGCTCGGCCAAGCTCGAGCGGCTGCTCGAGGTGTTCGGCTACGCGAACCGCCGGTACGGCTGCGACCAGTTCGTAATCGACAGCCTGATGATGGTCGACGTGCCCGAGGACGGGCCCGGCGCATTCTCGGCGCAGAAGAAGGCCGTCCAGTTGATCGCCGACTTCGCCAAGCGCCACGGCGTGCACGTTCACTTGGTGGC
>JAJZUN010000188.1:5717-6133 GCA_021848555.1 Pseudomonadota bacterium
TGGCGCATCCGCGCAAGGGCGCTGACGAGAGCCGCGAGCCCGGGAAGATGGACGTCGCAGGCAGCTCCAAGATCACCGATGGCGCCGACAACGTGCTCAGCGTGTGGAGCGCGAAAAACGACCCGGACGCCAGCGACTACGACCCGTCGAAGCAGGACGGCCGCCTGCGCCTGACCAAGCAGCGCAACGGCGACGTTCAGGACCGCTCGATACCGCTGTGGCTGCACCGCGGTGCGCAGCAGTTCTGCGATTCGCCGCGGCGCAAGTGCGTGCAGTTCGTCGAGTTCACCCAGAGAGCCGAAGCATGAAACCAACGACCCAATCACCCGAGACCATGAACGCCGCCGAGCTGCGCGAGGCCATCGTCAATTCGAAGGCCGAGGAGCTGTCCAGCATGGCGCACCTGCTGCTGGCGC
>JAJZUN010000189.1 GCA_021848555.1 Pseudomonadota bacterium
GGACGGCGGCGCCGGCGGCACGGCCGGTGCGAGCGCGGCAAGCGCCGGCACCTTCAGGAACGACTGGATCACCAGCACGAAGACGTTGAAGTAGAGCGAGATCATCGCGGTCACGATATAGACCGGACGCCAGACGCCTTTGAGCTTCATGCCGTAGAGAGCGACGCAGGCGACCGCGAGCAGCACCAGCGAGATGATGCCGATGATGTGCGAGGGCAGCAGCTCCTTGAATGGAAACAGGAAACCGGTCGCGCTGGTGAGGATGGTGAACAGCAGGAAATTCGAGCGCGACTTGTCCACGCGCACGCCCTGCTGCGTGACCACCGACGGCAGCCGCGGCGTCGCGCGGGACAGGCGGTTCTGCACGTCCACCTGAGCCAGATCGGGGTTGGTGCCGGGCTCGAAGGAGAGGGTGATGGAGCCCGTGCCGTTGGCCTGGCTCACCGATTCCATGTACATCAATCCGGGCGAGCCGTTCATCTCGCGCTCGATGACGCTGATCACGCTGTCTTCCAGTGTCTGGGCGGAGGCGCCGGGGTAAATGGCGCTGACGATGATGGAAGGCGGCGCGACCGTCGGATACTGCGAGACCGGCAGCTGCGTCATGGCAACCCCGCCCATCACCAGTATGAACAGCGCGATCACCCACGCGAATACCGGGCGGTCTATGAAGAACTGGGCCATGAATGAGGCCTCTTACTTGCCGGGGGCGGCTGGCGCCGCAGCAGCACTGCCGCCGTTGCCTGGTTTCGCCGCCGCAGGTTGCCACGGCACCGCTTTCACCGGCGCGCCGGGCTGCAGTTTCTGGAAGCCGTCGACCATCACCTGCTCGCCGGCTTTCAGCCCCTCGAGCACGGTCCACCGCCCATCCTGCGCCGCGCCGATCTTGACCGGACGCGGCGACACTTTGCCGTCGGCGCTCACCACCATCACGCTGTCGCCCGCGCCCGAGCGCGTCACCGCCTGCTGCGGCAGCTGTATCATCTCCTGCGCCTGCGCCTGCTGCAGGCGCACGCGAACATACATGCCCGGCAGCAGCACGCCCTCGGGGTTGGGCAGCTCTGCGCGCAGCATGATCTGGCCGGAGGTGGGGTCCACCGTCAGGTCTGCGAATAGCAGTTTGCCGGCGCGGGCGTACTCGCTGCCGTCCTCGAGGACGACGCGCACGCCGGCCGCATCGCCTGCCGCAGTGCGCTTAAACTTGCCGCTGTCTATCGCCTTGCGCAGGCGCAGCACCTCGGAGGCCGACTGCGTGAAGTTCACATACATCGGATTGATCTGCTGCACCAGGGCGAGTTGTGTCGCCTCGCCTTGGCCCACCAGCGCGCCTTCGGTTACCAGCGTACGGCCGATGCGCCCGGCGATAGGCGCGGTCACGCTGGCATAGCCGAGGTTGATCTGCGCCGTCTGCACCGCGGCTTTGGCCGCGGCCACATCGGCTTCGGCCTGCTGCCGTGCCGCGACCGCGTTGACATACTCCTGTTTGCTGATGGCATTGGCCTCGACCAGGGGCTGGTAGCGCTCGGCCTGCGCCGCGGCCTGGGTCAGATTGGCCTGGGCGCGCAACAGCGACGCCTCGGCGCTCGCGAGCGCGGCACGATACGGTGCGCTGTCGATTTCGTATAGATGCTGGCCGGCTTTGACGTCGCTGCCTTCACGGAACAGGCGCTGCTGCAGAATCCCCGCCACCCGGGCGCGCACCTGGGCTACGCGCGAAGCCTCCAGGCGGCCCGGCAGTTCGGTCACCAGGCCGACGCTGTGCGGCGTAACGGTAACCACCCCCACCTCGGTCGCCGGCCTGCCGCCGCCCGGCGCGGCGGGCTGCGCGCTGGTCTTGGCGCCGCATGCTGCCAGCGTGGCCGACAGGGCGACCGCCACGCAGGCGGCGCGGCAGGCGCGGAACAGAATGTGCCCGGAAATAGGAGTGTGCAAAGCAGCCATGGATTGCCTTCCGCGAGAAGCGCCCCGCACGGAGGGGGGCGTGTGTATTAAGAGGTAGCGCCAACTCGACCCCGGGCATTATATCTTCCGCCGACGCCGGCGGCCGCGGTGGTTTGGACCGGCGATCGCGGTGTCGCACGGCCCCGGTTCTCCTGCTGACGCAAGCGCTGCGCGTATTTCATCTATCCCGTCTTCCTGCACCAACAGAGGGGACCGCTGATGCTGCGGACCGGCCTTGAGCCTGAACGCTCTGGTCATCCGTTTGGTCTATAGACGATGCTGGCGGAATCCGCATAATGGGATCGGACGGCGCGGCTGTTCCCGGTTGCGCCGAACGGCGCCCGGATCGGCGAGAGAGTCAACATGACAAATGGGCCAGCGAAAGACTGTCCGCCGCTTCTGAACCAGAAGCGGCCGAGCATGACCGATGCACTGAGGAATGGCTTTCCGCCGTTTCTCAACGAAAAGAGCATGAGGTCGGCGATCGAGGCGATTTGCGCCGAATTCGGAACAGTGAAAACCCTGAACATACTTCCCGCGATGCAGGGGACCAGCCTGCATTGCGCCTGCTCCCTGCGGCTGGATTCCGCGCAAGCCGAGGCCGCCCTGAAGGCGAGGTTCCAGGTAATGGAACACGCCGGGGAGCTCCATTTCATGGTGGACGTAGACGAGAGATGGACCGGCCGGAAGACCTAGTTCATCGCTAGTCGGATTCGTCGCCGCCAGCCAGTTGCGGATACTCGGCCTTCAATACCGGTCCGTCCTTGCGCCAGGCGTAACACCCGTCGACAAAAGACAGCGTGCGCCTGTCCGGCCACTGCCGCGGATCTTCGCCGTTCAGCCGTTGCCGCGCCAGGCGGTCCGGAAACGACGCCTGCATATAGGTATTCCCCACCTGGCCGAGCAGGTCGGTCAGGTGGGTGCAGCCCAGGGTGCCGCCTAGCCTCTCCCTCACGGCGCTGCTGAAACCGGGTCCGATGCGCAAGCCGATCAACCGGCGATAGTCGGCGGCGACGTCAGTGCACGCCGGCCAGGGGGCGGCCATGGTGTTGGCCGTCACCTCGCGGATCTGGTAGTCGTCGTCGATCACGACGCAGAGCGAGAGATGATGGATCCGCTCGCCGGGCAGGATGTCGGGCCGCGAGCTGAACGGCACCGCCTGCGCTTTTTCGTCGGCGACGCTGGCCTCGATCTGCCACCAGCCGTCCTTGCGCCGGTAGCCGCGACAGACGATCTGCCGGGTATGCACCAGTTCCATGCCTGCTTCCAGTTCGTCTGCCATGGTTTCATCCTTGTCGGCGTTATTACTTAGAGGCCATTTCAGAATTACCGAAATGGCCCCTGACATAGGGGAGCATGAGGGGAGCTATCCCCTCATTTTGTAATAGGCTCTTAATCTGATTGCCGCGCAGCCGCCTATTTCACCGCGGACAGCCGTTTGACGCCGGCGACAAAGCGCTGCAGGGTGCTCGAGAGCACGCCGCGCGCAAGCGTAACGTCGATCAACTGGAACCGCCCGCGCGTTGTTGCCGCCTGGTCCAGGGCGCGTTTCAACTCGGCGCGCGTGCCCACGCGCACGCCGTCCCCGCCCAATCCGCCCGCCATTTCGGCAAATCCCCAGTGATCCAGATCGTTGAATGCGGACTCGGGTTGAAAGGTGCGCAGCATTTCCCAACTGGCGTTGTTGAACAGCAGGACGATAGGATCCCAGCCGTAGCGCCGGCAGTTGCCCAGTTCCCATCCGGTCATCTGGAAGGCGCCGTCGCCCACCAGGATCAAGGGCCGCTGCCCGGTGGCAGCCTGCAGGCCCAGGCCGGCCGGGACGCCGTAGCCCATGGTCGCGTAATACCCGGGCGCCACCAGTGCGGTGTGTTCGATTTCCATGGCCGTAAACAGGCAATCGCCGACGTCCGACGCGATAGGCATTTTGCCGTGCTCGGCCATCAGATCGTTGACGGCGGTCGCGATGTCGGTCGGGGTGATGAGGACGTCGTCGGCTGGCATGTTGCGGGGAAAGATCTGGCGCTTCACGGAAAACGGTTTTTCGCTTTGCCCGACACGCGCCAGCATGCGATCGACCAATGCGCGCAGCGGCAGTTGCGCATAGGTGTGATAGCCGATGGTTACCCGACCGTCCAGCGCCTGTATGGTCTTGCGCATATCGATCTTGGTTTCGGAAACCGCGAAATTGGTATCGCAGACGATTTCACCGAGCAGAAACAGTCCGTCCGAGCCTTCCACCAGCTGCGTCACCTCGGGCAGGCCGGCGACGCCCATGTAGGTGCCGACCAGCCCCGCATGGTGCTCGGCCAGGAGGCCCCGACCCATGAAACTCGTGACGATGGGCAAGCCGAGGCGGCGCCCCAGCAGCGCCACTTTTTCCTCCAGCCCGAAACGGCGCACTTCCACGCCGGCCATCAGCACCGGCGAGCGGGCCTCGGCCAGGCGCGCGAGGATTTCCTCGACACAGGCATCGAGCGCGTCCTGGTCGGGCAGGGGTTCCGCTTCGCGTATCACCGGGCCGCAGGGCAGCGCCACCATGTCACGCGGAATTTCGATATACACCGGTTCTGAATTGCGCAGGCAGCTGGCCAGGACGCGCGCGATATCGGCCGGTGCGCGCGCGGCGTCGTCGAGTTTCACCTGGTCGCAGGTGATTTCGCGGAACATCTGGAATTGCGAATCCAGCGTCTTCGCCTGGTGGTGCAGCAGCAGGCCGGAACGCGCTTCGCCTTTCCCCGGGCCGCCCGAGAGCACCACGAGGGGCACTTTTTCGGCGTAAGCGGCGGCCACTGCGTTGACCATGTTCAGCGCCCCGGCGCCATAGGTCACCGCGGCCACGCCCAGGCTCATGTTGATCCGCGCCGACGCATCCGCCGCGAAACCGACACCGGGTTCGTGCGACAGGGTATGCAGCGGCAGGATGTTCGACTGCTCGATAATCCGGAAGTAGGGCAGGGCGAAGTCGCCGGGAATGCCGAAGATCTGGCGCGCGCCATGCGCCTTGAGTGCGTGCAGCAGGGATTCGGTGAGGTTCATGTCTGGTTGTCCGGGAGAAGACCGATGCGGCATTATCCCCCGGCTTAGCCGCGCGTTGTGTTCATCGGGACGCATTCTTCGCCTATACTGGACTGGCTATGCGCGACATGAGGAGCAGGGCATGACCACGGAGACCAAGAAGGACGTTTTCTACAGCGACATGCTGGTGCGCTTCTCGCATTGCGATCCGGCCGGCATCATCTTCTATCCGCACTATTTCGTGATGTTCAACGGACTGGTGGAGGACTGGTTCAACCACGCGCTGGAGATCAACTATGCGGACTTCATCACCACGCGGCGCATGGGGCTGCCCATGGTCAACATCCAATGCGATTTCGTCGCGCCGTCCAAGATCGGCGAGGTGATCACGCTGACGCTGCAATTGAAGCGCATCGGCACGAGCTCGCTCACGCTCGCGGTTGGCGCCAAGCTTGACCAGCAGAAGCGGATTACAGCGCAGCTCACGCTGTGCGTGTTTTCCTTCGAGACCAAACGCGCCGTGCCCATTCCCGACGATTTGCGGCAGCGGCTTGCCGATTTTCAGCAGGGACGGCTGCAGCATCCCTGGAGGCAGGCCTGACGGTCGGAACAAGGCGAAACCCGGCATTGCCGGTGCGCGAAGCACAGGGCGATTAGCGCGCGCGCATGGTACCCGGCAGCCATAGCGCGATCTGCGGCCAGATCATCACCAGCGCCATCACCGCGATCATCAGCAGTACATAGGGCGCCGCGCCGCGCACGATCTGGCCCATCGGCGCCTTGGAAATCGCTTTTATGGTGAACAGGTTCATGCCCACCGGCGGCGTGATCTGGGCCAATTCGAGATTGATCACCAGCAGTACGCCGTACCAGATGGGGTCGATGTGCAGATGCGCCATCGCCGGCATGATTACCGGCGTGGTGATGAGGATGATCGCGATCGACTCGAGAAACATGCCGAGCACGAAGATCAGCGCCATCATCACGATCAGAAAGCCGGCTACGCCGATGTCCGCGGCAATCACCGCCTGTACGATCTGCTGCGGCAGGCGCAGCTTCGTCAGGACGTGGCCGAACACGGACGCGCCCGACCCGATCACGAACAAAC
>JAJZUN010000190.1 GCA_021848555.1 Pseudomonadota bacterium
CGAAGCAGGACTTCCTCGCCTTTCAAATAATCGAAAGGGACTGCGCAGCCTGACCTGCTGGCCTTGGATTATTAATCTCAACTTGAACGCTCATTAGAATAAGCGCCTCTTGGAAATTGCCGAGAGCTATTCGCGTCCGCGCTCGAACTTCACCGTGACCGACAGACCCTTGCCGTGCGCGCCCTCGCCCAGGCTGACGCTGGCCGCATGCAGCTCGGCGATGCGCTTCACGATGGATATGCCCAGGCCGCTGCCGTATTCCTCGGTCCCCAGCACGCGGTAAAAGCGCTGCCCGACTTTGTCGCGCTCCTCCGCCGGTATCCCCGGCCCCTGGTCGATTACCGTCAGGGTGGCGCTCCCGTCTTCGGCCGCCGCCCGCACCTGCACGCTCCCGCCCGCGGGACTGTAGCGGATGGCGTTGTCGATCAGATTGCGCAACAGGATGGCGATGAGTCCCGCATAGCCCTGGGTTTGCACCGCGCCGCCCTCGGCCAGGTCGATGTCGATATTCTTCGACAGGGCATAGGGCGCGAGTTCGGCGACCGCGTTGCGGGCGAGCGACTGTAGATCGCAGGTCTCCGCCGCACTCCCGGGATCCTCCGGATCGAGCCGGGCCAGGGTCAGCAGTTGCTGCACCAGGTGGCTGGCGCGATCGCAGCCGGCGAGCAGCTGGTCCAGCGCGCGCGCGCGCTCGGCGTCGCTCGCGGACGCGCGCGCGACCTGCGCCTGGACTTTCAGCGCCGCCAGCGGCGTGCGCAATTCGTGCGAGGCGTCGGCGGTAAAGCGCCGTTCGTTTTCGATCAGTTGCGCCACGCGGCCGAACAGCCGGTTCAGGTTTTCAACCAGCGGCAGGACTTCCGCCGGTATGTTTCCCGCGTCCAGCGTGCCCAGATTGCCCGGATCGCGTTCGGCCACCTGATGCCCGAGCTCGACCAGCGGCCTGAGTGCGCGCGTCACGTTGAGCCAAACCAGCAATCCGAGCAGCGGCAGGGCGAACAACAGCGGCAGCAACAAATTCTTCGCCAGATTGCCGGCGATTTCATCGCGCGTTTCGTAGTGCTCGCCGACCTGCACCAGATAGTGCCGCCCGGCATCCCAGGCGCTGAATACGCGCCAGCGCTGGCCGCCGATCACCACGTCGCTGAAGCCTTCGTCCTGCGCCGACAGGCGCTCTTCGGGCGCGCTGGCCGAATGCAGGCGCAATGTGTCGCCGTTCTCCCAGATCTGAATCGCCACGCTGCGGGCGCGCTTGTGCAACTGCGCCATGCGCCCGGTATCGATTTCCTCCAGTTCCGGCCCGGTCTGCTCCACCAGCAAAGACACCGACTGCGCCAGGTGGCCGTCGAGCAACTCGTCGAGCTCGTGCCGCGCTTCGAAATAGCTGAATACCGCCGTCGCCAGCCAGACCAGGGCGATGCTGCCGAGCAGCGCGAGCAGCAGGCGCTGCTTGAGCGAATAGGCGGACGCCGGCGCAGGTTTCATTTGGACATGAGGGGATACCTCCCCTCATGCTCCCCTGATTCGGGGCCATTTCGGTAAACCCGAAATGGCCATCATGACAACGATGCCTCGCGCGGCATCAGATAGCCGACGCCGCGCACCGTGCGCAGCAGCTCGGGCGCCAGTTTGCGCCGCAGGTGATGCACGTGGACCTCGATCGCATTGCTCTCGATTTCCTCGCCCCAGGCATACAGCCTTTGCGCCAGTTGCTCGCGCGACAGCACGCGCCCGGCATTGAGCATCAGTTCCTGCAGCAGCGCATACTCCCGCAGCGAAAGTTCCACCGGCTGGCCGCGAAAGCTCACGCTGCGCGCCGCGGGATCCAGCTCGATGCCGTTGACGCACAGCTTGGGCGCCGCTTCGCCGCGCGAGCGCCGCACCAGCGCGCGCAGGCGCGCGGCGAGCTCGTGCAGATCGAAGGGCTTGACCAGGTAATCGTCGGCGCCGGCGTCGAGACCCTTGATGCGGTCCTCGACGCGGTCGCGCGCGGTCAGGATCAGCACCGGCACCTTGTTGCCGCCCGCGCGCAGGCGCGCAAGCAGATCCAGGCCCGAGAGGCGCGGCAGGCCGAGATCGAGCACGACGCCCGAGTACTCGCCGGTCTTGAGCGCGAGTTCGCCGGCAACGCCGTCCTTGACCCAATCCACATTGATGCCGGACTGGCCGAGGCCGGCCTTTATGCCGTCGCCGAGCAGCGCATCGTCCTCGACCAGAAGTATCCGCATATCAGCCTATTGCAGATGAGGGGATGGCTCCCCTCATACTTTCCTATATCAGCCGCGCTCGCCGTGAGCGTGCTGCGACACCGCCGCGGTGACGGGCAGGCCCATCCCGGCGGGCAGCAGCCCGGCGCTGCCGGCCCAGAACCCCACGGTCATCAGCAGCACGGCGGCGGCGACGAACGCGTGCTTCCTGCGTATGCCTTCGCCGGCGCGGCCTTTCTTGTAGCCATTCAGCATGGCGGCGACCAGGTTCTCCCTGTGAATCAGACTGCTCACGATGACGGCACCGATATGGACCACGACCAGGCCTAGCATCGCATTGGCCGCGCCTTCGTGCAATTCGGCCAGCCACTCGCCGCCGATTTCATTATAGGCGGCATAGCCGGTGGCGCCGGCGAGCACCGCCAGCGCGAGGATCGCGTAAATCGCCAGGCTGCCCGCCGGGTTGTGCCCGACATGGTGCTGCGGCGCGCGCGTGAACAGCGACTTGAAGTATTCCAGCACGCGCCGCGGCGCGATCGGAAACGAACTGAAGCGCGCATAGCGCGTGCCGATCACGCCCCAGAGGAAGCGAAACACCACCAGCCCCAGCACGGTGTAACCGAGCACCACGTGGATGTCGCGATAGCGCTCGGATTCGGCGGTCACGAAGGCGCCGAGGAAGGACGCCGCCAGCAGCCAGTGAAACACCCGCGTCGGCAGGTCCCATACCAGGATACGTTTCATCGCTTTCTCCGGTTATCGCGGAATGCGCACCGCGTGTTCGTCGAAGTTGCCGCGCTCGGCGCCGCCGTGGCAGGCGCCGCAGTTGGCCGCGGACTTGACCCGCGGGCTGTTCCAGGCGGAGGCGGACACTTCGTCGTGCTTGTGCTCGAACCAGCGGGTCTCGGTGATGCGCAGCGAACCCGTGTCGCTGGTGCGGCGCCGATCGCGCCCCGCGTTGTGCTCGAGGAAGGCGCCGATCTGGGCCGTGGTCGCCGCGTCCAGGCTGGCGTCGGTGCCGAAATGTTTGTCCAGGCCGGCCATGATCTTGCGCCAGGTGGACTCGGGCAACAGCTCGGGCGAATAGGCCAGATGACAACTGCCGCACTCGGCTTTCCATGCGACGTTCGCGGACACGGGCGCGCCCGGCGCGGCCACGGCCTCGTTGACCAGCAGGCCGGACGCGAACAGCAGCGATGCGGACCAGACCACGGAATCCAAAATCCAGCGCTTGGTTGTGTTCTTCATGTCATTTCCTTATTTTGCGACCGACATCAGATAGGCGAGCACGTCGCCTTTCTCCTGCGCGGTGCAGACGCGGCCCAGCACGTCGTTGCAGTTGCGCTTGAACCACTTGTCGACCTTGGCGGCATCGGTAAACCTTTGCGCATTCGCCGCCGGAGCCATGGGCGCGATCTCCTTGCTGGTCTTGGCGTGCTTGCCCGGCGCGTTCGGCGTCGCGGTATGGCAGGAAGCGCAGCTCCAGTCGTTGCCGTGCTTCGCGCCGAAGAACTGCTGGCCGCGCGCCGCCGAAAAGCCGGCGTATCCGGGCGCGCTGGCGCGGGCCTCGGTTTCAAGATCTTTCTGGATTTCCGCCGGCGTCGCGGCCTTAGCCTGCAGCGCGGTAAGCGCGAGCGCAGCCGCCAGCAGGGCGACTGCCATGGACTTGAACTTTTGCATGCTGCCTCCATCGGTTGTTGAACGATGGAGCGCACTCTAAGGGCCCAAGCTTAAGGGATTATTATCGTCGCGGAGCTTTCGAACCGCAGGCCGCAAGCCCGCCTGGGCCTAGGGCCTCAGTCCCGCAACAGCTCGAGCAGCGCCGCGCCATAGCGTTCGAGCTTGCGCGTGCCTATGCCGGAGATCTGCGCCAGCCCGGCCTCGGTAGTAGGACGCGATCGCGCGAGTTCGGCCAACGTGGCGTCGTGGAACACGACATAGGTCGGCACGCCATGCTCCTTCGCCACACCCGCGCGCCACTCGCGCAAGCGCTGCCACAATCGATCCGCCGCGGGGTCGAGTTCGGCGCCGCGGCCGGCGCGCGGCGCGGCCGGGCGCTTTGCGGCCGCCTTGGGCCTGCCGGCCGGCGTCTGGCGCAGGTGCACCGTCTGCCCTCCGGTGAGCACCGCGCGGCTCGCCTCGGTAAGGCGGAGCGAACCGTGGCCCGCGTGGTCCACGTCGAGCAGACCCTGGGCGACGAGCTGGCGGAACACCGTGCGCCAGACTTTCTCGTCGAGTTCCTTGCCGATGCCGAAGGTGCTCAGGCTCTGGTGCCCCCATTGCTGCACGCGCTCGGTGTCCTTGCCCAGCAGCACGTCGACCAGATGCACCGCGCCGAAGCGCTGCCCGGTGCGGTAGACGCAGGACAGGGCTTTCTGCGCCGCAACGGTGCCGTCCCAGACCTGCGGGGGCTCGAGGCAGACATCGCAATTGCCGCAAGGCGCCGAGGCTTCATCAAAATAGGCCAGCAGGCGCACGCGGCGGCAGCTGCTCGCCTCGCACAGGCCGAGCAGCGCATCGAGCTTGGCCGAGGCGATGCGCTTGAACTGCGCCTCGGCTGTCGAGGCATCGATCATGCGCCGCTGATTGACCACGTCGCCCAGGCCGTAGGCCATCCAGGCATCGGCCGGCAGGCCGTCGCGGCCGGCGCGGCCGGTTTCCTGGTAATAACCCTCTATGCTCTTCGGCAGATCGAGATGCGCGACGAAGCGCACGTCGGGTTTGTCTATGCCCATGCCGAAGGCGATGGTCGCCACCATGACGATGCCCTCTTCGCGCTGAAACCGCGCCTGGTGCAGGTTGCGCGCGGCGGCGTCCATGCCGGCGTGATAGGGGAGCGCGGCCAGTCCCTGCTCGGTGAGCCAGGCCGCGGTCTCCTCCACCTTGCGCCGCGACAGGCAATAGACGATGCCCGCCTCGCCTCTGTGCTCGGCGCGCAGGAAGGCGAACAGCTGCGCGCGGGCGTTGGCTTTCTCGACGATGCGGTAGCGGATGTTGGGCCGGTCGAAGCTGGCCACGAACTGGCGCGCGTCCGCCAGGCCGAGGCGCTGCACGATCTCGTCGCGCGTGACGCGGTCGGCGGTGGCGGTGAGCGCGATGCGCGGCACGCCGGGAAAGCGCTCGTGCAGCTGCGACAGCTGCATGTATTCGGGACGGAAATCGTGACCCCACTGCGACACGCAGTGCGCCTCGTCGATGGCGAAGAGGGCCAGCCGCGCCGTGGCGTGCAGGCGCTCGAGCTGCGCGAGGAAGCGCGGCATCAGCAGCCGTTCCGGCGCTACGTAGAGCAGATCGTAGTCGCCGGCGGCGAGACCGCGCTCGACCGCCGCGGCGTCCGCGGCCGACAGCGAGGAATTCAGGAACGCCGCCCTGACCCCGGCCTCGCGCAGCGCCGACACCTGGTCCTGCATCAGCGCGATCAGCGGCGAGACGACGATGCCGGTGCCCGGGCGCAGCAGCGCCGGAATCTGGTAGCACAGGGACTTGCCGCCGCCCGTGGGCATCAGCACCAGGCAGTCGCCGCCCGCGGCCACATGCCCGACGATGTCCTCCTGCGGCCCGCGGAACGCGGCGTAGCCGAACACCTCTTTCAGAACGGCGCGCGCCGTCGCCGGAGAGCGATGCGATGAAATGATATTCCCCGTTTGCAGCTTTCAAGCCGGCGATGTACACCGGTCCGGAACGGCCGTCGTAATTGGAATTGCCGCCGAGCCGCTGCCGCGCACTTCCCGGCCGCGGAGCCCGGTGCGGCACCGGGGCGATTCTATCGAACTATTGCCTGCTGCGATCGATTCGAACGCGGCTTATTCTGCTTGTTCACCCGCGGGGAAGAGACACCGCAGCAGAGACCAGAAGATCGGA
>JAJZUN010000191.1 GCA_021848555.1 Pseudomonadota bacterium
CCGGCGCGCTCGCGCCGCGTCAGCGCGATGTGAAACCCGGCGAGGCGCGCGCTCCAGGCGATCTCATCCGCGGTATAGCCCCAGCTGAGCGGCGTTTCCGCCGCGCCGGACAAAACGACGCCGCAGGACACCCACACCGCTTCAAGGCTGTTGGGCAGCAAGGTGGCCACCGCGTCCCCCGGCTGCACGCCCCCGGCCTGCAGCCGCGCGGCCAACGCGTGGGCGCGCGCGCAAAGATCCGCATACGACAGGATCGCCCCGCATTGATCGCGCACTGCGGCGCGTTCGCCGAAGCGCGCCGCCAGAGTGCGCAGCTCCCACGACCAGGGAATGCTTGCGAGCACCGCGCCCGCCGGGTCCGCGCTCAGCGCATCAGCAGATGCGGCAACCATGTAGAAAATATCGGAACGTAGGTGATCAGGAGCAGCAGTCCGAGCATGAGCACGATGAACGGCACGGTGCCGCGCACCACCACGGCCAGCGGTGTGCGTGAAATGGCCGCGATCACATACAGGTTGAGGCCGACCGGCGGCGTGAGCAGCGCGAGTTCCATGTTGATGACGATAATCACGCCGAAATGGATAGGATCGATGCCCAGGGGCTTGAGCATCGGGATGATCACCGGCAGTGTGAGCAGCATCACCGAGAACACCTCGAGGAACATGCCGAGGATCAGCAGCACGATGTTGACGATCACCAGGAACTGCCACCCCTTGATCTGCCATTCCGTGACCAGTTCCACCGCGCGCGTGGCAATGCCGGTCTCGGTGACCCAATGGCCCAACGCCAGAGCCACCGCAATGATGAGCATGATGGCCGCGGCATTGCGGACGGCCTCGGCGAGTACCGGCAGCAGCTCCCGCACCCGCATTTGCCGGTAGACGAACAGCGACAGCACGATCGCCACCACGGCTGACAATGCAGCCGATTCGGTCAGGGTGACGATGCCGCTGTAGAGCCCGCCGAGCACGATCACCGGCACCATGAAGGCGGGAATCGCGTAGACCGTACGGCGCATGCGGTCGCGCAAGGGCATGGCCTCGCCGCGCGCGTAGCCGTGGCGGCGGCTGTACCAGAAGATATAGCTCGCGAGCAGCGTCGCCTGCATCAGGCCGGGCACCACACCCGCCAGAAACAGCCGCGGGATCGATTCGTCGGCGAGTACGCCGTAGACGACAAACGCGAGGCTGGGCGGAATCAGGATGCCGAGCGTGCCCGAGGCACCGACGATGCCGGAGGCGAAATGCGGCTCGTAGCCGCGCTCGCGCATCGCCGGCACCAGGATGGTGCCCATGGCGATGGCCGTGGCCACCGACGAGCCGCACATGGCGGCGAACACCGCGCAGGAAAACACGCATACCAGCCCCAGGCCGCCGCGCACCTGTCCGACCCAGGCCTCGGCCGCCCCGATCAGCGCCTTGGCCACGCCGCCGCGCTCCATCAGCGTGGCGGCCATGACGAAATACGGCACTGCCAGCAGCGTCTGCGAATTGAGTTCGTCGATGAGCTTCTGCGCGAACGAGAGCAGCTTGCCCTCGAAGCCGAACATCACCGCGCCGGTCGCCCCCATCGCGAGGTAGATCGGCACGCCGAGCACCAGCAGCACGAGGAACTGGACGAGAAAGACGTAGGTCACGCCGTTGCGCCTTTTTTCCGGAACAGATCAAGGCAGCGCTTTGCATACGCCACGGCCATGAGCAGCGCACCCACCGGCAGGGCCGCCGTATAAATCCACAAGGGAAAGCGCAGGCTGGTGGTCGAGACGTCGCCGTAGGACCAGGTCTGCCAGGTGATCGCGGCACCGTAGCCGACGAGCAACAGTGCGAATGCGAGTCCGAGCACCTCGCCGAAAATGCCGACCCAGCGGCGAAAGCCGGCCGGGAACATGGCGACGAACAGGTCGGCCCTGACATGGCGGTCGGCCGCGGTGACCAGCCCGAGCGCGAGGAACACCGCCCAGATCACGAGATACACCTGCACCTCGTCCGCGGCCTCGATGGTAAAGCGCGGAAGAAAATAGCGCACAAATACGTTGTAGGAGCAGACCAGCAGCGCGGCCAGCGCCAGGCCGCCGACCAGCAGCTCCTCGAACCGGGTCCAGACGGAGCGCGGCACCGCGTGCGGCGCGAGCTCGGCCTCGGCCTTGTCGGCGAGAGCGCTGGCCAGCTTCGCCTGCGCCGGCGCCTCCGGCGGCGTGCTGATGGTCACCTCGGTTTAGCGTCGACTAGATCGCGAGCGCGACGGTCAGTACTCGACGTTGGCCGCACGCAACTCTTCCAGCCCGAGTTGCACCGCATCGGCGTCGATTTTCATTTCCTTGACCAGGTCGTTCTGCAGCGGCATCAGGCGCTTTCTCGCGGCAACAATTTCGGCCTTCGACGGTCCGGTGATCTTGATGCCGTTCTTGATCAACACGTCGCGCGCGGCGATCTGCGCCGCGGCGGCGTTCTTGCGTTCCTCGCCGACTGTCGCGTCCCAGGCGGCGACCAGGGCATTCTGCACGTCCTTCGGCTGCTTGTTCCAGAAATCCAGACTTACCATGGGCACGTACTGGCCGAAGTACTGATAGTCCTCGAAGCTGTATTTCAGTCCCGAATCCCACAGCTTGGCGGTGAAAGTGCTCTCATGCGTGGTGGTCACGGCATCGACCACGCCCTGGCTCAGCGCCAGCGGCAGGTCGGGCCAGGGAATCAGCGTGGGTGCCCCCCCTAGCCCCTTGATCCGCGCCGCGTTGGCGCTGCCGCCGGGGAAGCGGATTTTCATGCCCTTTAGGTCATCGTAAGTATTGATCGGCTTGGACACGCTGTAGAAATGCTGGAAGCCGAGGTCCATCCACTTGCCCAGGATCTTGACCTTGAGCCGCTCTTCCATGCGCTTGTTGACGAACTGGCCGAGCTTGCCGTCCATGATCTTGTGCACCGTGTCCGCGTCCACGCCATAGAACATGGGCAGCATCTGGATCGCGGTGTTGGGCTCGATCCCGTCGAGTTGCCAGGTGCCGGGGATGCCCATCTCGATCGCATTCTGGCGCAGCGCCTTGGGAATGTCGCGGTCGCGGAACAATTGCGCGCTGGGATAGATCTCCACCGCAAACTTGTTGCCCAGGCGCTTTTTCAACTCGGCGGCGAACGCCTCGGTGCCCTTGTTGCGCACGTGCGTCGCATTGGTGTCCAGCGATATGCGTATTTTCTCCTGCGACAGTGCCGCGGTATGCGGCAGCAGCGTCATGGCCAGGCCGGCAAGCGCCAGCGCAAGGGTGTTGCGTACTCGTTTCATGTTGCCTCCTCGGTCTTGGTCGTTGATTATGATTTTATCGTGTCAGATTGACACCGCGAGCTTCGCTGGGTTTCAATGTACGTACATTCGAATGTCTTGTAAAGTGTCAATTTCCTGCGACCCGGATCCAGCCGGCGCGCAACCGGAACCTACATGAAACCGACAACTACGAGCCTGCCGCAGACAGCGGCGAAGCCATCCCGTCATCGCGCCGCGCCGGCAAAGCGCAAGCCGAGGCCGGCATGACTGCGCCCCCGTTCCTGACCCTGCACGAACTGGTGAAGAAGGCGCGGCAGAAGCTGAGCCACGACAACTGGGACTATATCGTCGGCGGCACCGAAACCGAAACCACCCTGAGGCGCAACCGGCTCGCACTGGATTCGATCGCATTCCGCCCGCGGGTGCTGCGCGATGTGAGCAGCATCGATGCCTCGGCGAATTTTCTCGGCCGCGCGCTGCGCCTGCCCATCGTGCTTGCCCCCGTCGGCGGCCTGGAACTGTTCGCACCCGAAGGCGGCAGCGCCGCGGCCAAGGCAGCGCAGGAGTTCGGCGTCTGCCACATGCTGAGTTCGGTGTGCGAACCGGGTCTGGATGCCGTGGCGCAAGCGGCCCCCGGGGCGCTGCGCATCTTTCAGCTGTACACGCGCGGCGACGCCGGCTGGGTCGATGCGATGGCCGAGCGCGCCATCGCCGCCGGCTACGGCGCGTTCTGCCTCACCGTCGATACCGCCTACTACAGCCGGCGCGAGCGCGACATCGCAAAGCGTCACAGCCGCAGCGGCCCGATGCCGCAAAGACAGTTTCAGGCCCGGCTCACCTGGGACGACGTGGCCCGGCTCAAAGCCAAGTTCGCCATCCCGCTCATCCTCAAAGGCATCGCCACCGCGGAGGACGCCGCGCTTGCGCTGGAGCATGGCGTGGACATGATCTATGTCTCCAACCACGGCGGACGCCAGCTCGATCACGGGCGAGGAGCGATGGACGTGCTGCCGGAGATCGTCGCCGCGGTCGGCGGGCGCGCACCCGTCATCGTCGACGGCGGATTCAATCGCGGCACGGACGTCGTCAAGGCGCTCGCCGCCGGTGCAAACATGGTCGGCCTCGGCCGCATGCAATGCATCGGTCTGGCCGCGGGCGGGCAGGCGGGCCTGACGCGCCTGCTGGAGATTCTGGAGCAGGAGATTCAGATCTGCCTCGGCTTGCTCGGGGTCAATTCCTGGGCCGAACTCGACCGCTCGTATCTGCACCCTGCGCCCCCGGTCGGCGCGGGCGACACGCTGGGCGCGTTTCCTCTGCTCTCGCTCGAGGAGAAGTCGTTCTATTAGGCGCTCCGGTCATGATGACAAATCCAAGCAATGAGTGATCAGCCGACGGTAAGCACGGATGGCGCGCCACTGGCCGGTCTGGTCGTGATCGAACTCGGCAGCAGCGTCGCCGCGCCCTTCGCCGGGCAGATCCTGGCCGACCTGGGCGCGGAAGTGATCAAAGTGGAGAAGGCCGAAGGCGACGATGCGCGCCACTGGGGGCCGCCGTTCTGGGAAGGCGCGGCGGCGTCGTTTCAGCCGCTCAACCGCAACAAGAAGTCGGTGATGTGCAATATGCGCGACGCGACCCAACTCGCGGCGCTGAAGCGCCTGATCCTCGAGCGCGCCGACATGGTGCTGCAGAACCTGCGCCCCGGACAGGTGGATAAGCTGGGACTGGACGGCGCCGCTCTGTGCGCGCAAAAGCCGGCGCTGATCTATTGCAACCTCGGCGCATTCGGAAACAAAGGCCCGCTCAAGGACCGTCCCGGCTACGATCCGCTGATGCAGGCCTTCGGCGGCATCATGAGCACCACCGGCGAAGAAGGGCGGCCGCCGGTGCGCGTCGGCCCCTCCATCGTCGACCTCGGCACCGGCATGTGGGCGGTGATCGGCATGCTCACCGCGCTCAAGCGCAGGGCCGACAGCGGCCGCGGCGGCGTCGTCGACGTGTCGCTGTTCGAAACCGCGGCCGGGTGGATGTCGCTGCTCGCCGCCAATTATCTCGCCTCGGGTGAATTGCCGAAGAGGCTGGGTTCGGGCGCGATCGGCATCGTGCCCTATCGCGCCTATGCCACCCGCGACAGCGACCTCGTCGTCGCCGCCGGCAGCGACGCCCTGTTCCGCAAGCTCGCACAGGTGCTGGGACATGCCGAATGGACCGACGATCCGCGTTTTGCCAGCAACCCGAAACGGGTGGAGCACCAGGGCACGCTGTACGCACTGATCGAGGCCGAAATGGCCGGGCGCAGCAACGCCGAATGGATCGCCCTGCTGGAGCAGGCCGGCATCCCCTGCGCGCCGGTGCAGAACGTGGCCGAGATGATCGCTCACGAGCAGACCAAGGCGCTCTGCCTGATGCAGCCGGTGCCCGACAGCGCGATGAATTTCGTCGGCCTGCCGCTCTCCTTCGACGGCGTCCGGCCCGCGATCCGCAGCCGCCCGCCCGGCCTGGGCGAGCATACCGAACAAATCCTGAAAACCAAGGAGTGACGCAACCATGGACCTGCCTGACTACCAGACGCTCAAGATCGAGACGCCGGAGCCGCATGTGCTGCTGGTGACCCTCAACCGGCCCGAAGTGGCGAACGCGTTCAATACCCAGATGGGGCGCGACTTTCTCGACCTGTGGACCCGCCTGACCGAAGATGCCGGCGACACGCGCTGCGTCATCCTCACCGGCGCCGGCGCGAAGGCATTCTGCTCCGGCGGCGACCTCAAGGAG
>JAJZUN010000192.1 GCA_021848555.1 Pseudomonadota bacterium
GTAGCCGCCGCCGAGCATGGAGCCGAGCGCATTGCCGATATCGCTCATCTGCAGCCCGAGCTGCGCCGCGAGCTCGCGATTGATGACGATTTTCGACTGCGGCAGGTCGTAGTGCAGGTCCTTGTCGATGAAGATGAACCTGCCGCTCTTTTGCGCCTGCTGCAGGAAGGCGTCTGCGACCTCGTTCAGGCGCTCGAACGGCTCGGTGGTCTGGATCACGAGCTGAATCGGCAGACCGAAGGCGCCGGGCAGCGGCGGCGGCTGGAACGCGGCAACGCGCACGCCGGCGATGTGACTGAGCGCTCCCTGCACCTCGGGCAGCAGCTGCGCCGCGGTCTTCGCGCGCTCGTCCCAGGGCCTGAGCACCTGGCCCGCGATCGACTGGCCGGGCACGTCGAGCTGGAATACGTGGTCGGTCTCGGGAAAGCGGGCGAAGGCCTGGTATACCGCGCGCGAGTACATCTGGCGCTGCGTCAGCGTCGCGTCGGGCGCGGCGCTGGAGACGGTGATGATGATGCCCTGGTCTTCCTGCGGCGCGAGTTCGGACTTGGCACCGGCATAGAGGAAGTAGATGCTGCCGAGCACGATCAGCGCGAACACCGCGGTTACCGCAACGTAGTTCAGCGTGCGGTCCAGCAGCCGCTCGTAGCGCCGGTGCAGCGCATCGAACGTGCGGTCGAGCAACAGCACCAGGCGCGCCTCGAGGCCGTGTTCCGAGGGCGAGTGGGCCTGCAACAGGCGCGAGCACATCATCGGCGACAGCGTGAGCGCGACCACCGCGGAAATGGTCACCGCGCCGACCAGCGTGAACGCGAACTCCGTGAACAGCGCGCCGGTGAGCCCGCCGAGGAAGCCGATCGGCACGTAGACGGCGATCAGCACCACGGTCATCGCGATGATCGGGTTGGCGAGTTCGCGCGCGGCGGTGATCGACGCCTGCATCGGCCGCATGCCTTCCTCCAGGTGGCGGTTGACGTTCTCCACCACGATGATCGCGTCGTCCACCACCAGTCCGATCGCGAGCACCAGCGCGAGCAGCGTGAGCAGGTTGATGGTGAAGCCGGCGGCGAGCATCACACCGAAGGTGCCGACGAGCGATAGCGGGATCGCGATCGTCGGAATCGCGACTGAGCGCGCCGAGCCGAGGAAGGCATACACCACCAGCGTCACGATCAGCAGCGCTTCGGCCAGCGTCTTCACTACTTCGACGATGGAACTGTTCACGAACTTGGTCGAGTCGTAGACGATCTTTCCGTCCAGTCCGCGCGGCAGCTGCGACTGGATGCCCGGGAAGGCGTCGCGCACGCGCGCGATGACATCGAGCAGATTTGCCGCGGGCGCGACCTGGATGCCGATGTAGACGGCCTTCTTGCCGTCGAAGCCGACTTCCGACTCGTAGTCTTCGGCGCCGAGCGTGACCCTGGCTACGTCCGCAAGACGGACCACGGCGCCGTCCTGCTGCTTGACCACCATGTTGCGGAACTCTTCGAGCGAATGCAGGCCGGTGGTGGCGGTGAGGATCTGCTGCACCATCTGCCCCTTGGTCGTGCCGACCGCGGAGAGGAAATCGTTCGCGGCGAGCGCGGCGCGCACGTCGGCGGCGGTGAGGCTGTAGGCGGCGAGCTTCACCGGGTCGAGCCAGGCGCGCAGGGCGAACAGCTTGGCCCCGAGGATTTCGGCGGTCTGCACGCCCTCGATCGCCTGCAGCTTGGGCTGCACCGCGCGCACCAGGTAGTCCGTGATCTTGTTCGGCGTAAGCACGTCGCTGGCGAAGCCGATGTACATGGCGTCGGTCGTCTGGCCGACCTTGACGTTGATGGTAGGCTGCTGCGAGCCCTGCGGCAGCTGGTTGAGCACCGCGTTCACCTTGGTGTTGATTTCGGTGAGCGCTTTGTCGTGATCGTAGTTCAGCCGCAGGTTCGCGGTGATGGTGCTCACGTTGGGCGTGCTCGACGACGTCATGTAGTCGATGCCGTTCGCCTGCGCGATCGAGTTCTCCAGCGGCGTGGTGATGAACCCGGCCACGAGGTTCGCGTCCGCGCCGGTGTAGACGGTTTGCACCGTGACCACCGCGTTCTGCGTGCGCGGGTACTGCAGCACCGGCAGCAGCGCCACCGAGCGCAGCCCGATCACCAGCAGCAGCAGGCTCACCACGCTGGCGAGCACCGGCCGCTGGACGAAGATATCGGTGAATTTCATCTGCGCCCCGTCACTCGTTCACCGGCCGCGGCGCGGCGTCGTTCGAGGGCTGGATGTCGTTGTTGATTAGAACCACGGTGCCGCTGCGCAGCTTGATCTGACCCGAGGTCACCACGGTCTCGCCTTCGGCAAGGCCGGAGAGCACCGCGATCTGGTCGCCGCGCGTCGCGCCGGTGGTGACGAATTTCTGCTGCGCCACGAGCTCCGCCTTGCCGTCGGCGCCCTTCTTTTCCTCGAGGACGAACACGGTATTGCCGTAGGGGTTGAACGAAATCGCCGTCTGCGGCAGCGTCAGCAGCCGCTGCGGGCCGCCCAGCGCGGTTTCGACCGTGGCGAACATGCCCGGCAGCAGCCGCTGCTTCGGGTTGCGCACGGTAGCGCGCACCTTGACGTTGCGCGTCGCCGGGTCGACCTTGGCATCGAGCGCGGCGACGCGGCCCTCGAAGCGCTCGCCCGGAAAGCTGTCGCAGCTCACGACCACCTTCTGCCCGATGCTGTAGCGCGCAAGCGCGGTCTGCGGCACGAGAAAATCGACGAACACCGGGTCGAGCGCCTGCAGCGTGACGATTTTCGTGCCCGGGCTCAGGTACTGACCCAAGTCCACCGCGCGGATGCCGGTGCGCCCGTCGAACGGCGCGCGGATGAGTTTTTTCGCGACCAGTGCCTGCTGCTCTTCGACCTGCGCCTTCGCGCTTTTGAGCGTTGCCGCGTCCGCGTCGAGCGTCGCCTGGCTCACCGCCTTCGCCTTGTACTGTTCCGTGTCGCGCCGATAGACGCTCTCGGCAAGCGCCGCGGCGGCCTCCAGCGCCTTGAGCCGCGCCGCGTCCGCGTCGGCGTTGAGCTGCAGCAAGGGCATGCCGGCTTTCACGCGGTCGCCCGACTGGAAGCGTATCGCCTGCACCACGCCGGCGACCTCGGGCGCGAGGTCGGCGCCGCGCACTGCGCGCAGCGTGCCCACGGCGCGCTCCTCGGTCTGCCATTGCGAGAACGCGGCCTTGATCGTCGACACCGTCTGCGGCGGCTGCCCGGCGCTCATGTATTTGAGGATCATCTTCGACTTGAACGCCTGAAAACCGAAGATGCCCCCGAATACGGCGCCGGCGAGCACCAGCATCACCACCATGCGCTTGATCATTGCTGCACGCTCCCTTTCTCGATGTTCGCATTGCGCTGCCACCAGCCGCCGCCCAGGGCCTGGTACAGTGCCGCCGTGTCGGCAAGCCGTGCCGCCTGCGCCTGCACCAGGCCGATCCTCGCCTGCTGCGCCTGGCGCTCGGCATTGAGCAGCACGAGATAGCTCGCTGCGCCGAGCTCGAATTGCGCGCGCGCAAGCGCGAGGCTTTCGCGCGCACTGGCCTCGGCCTCGGCCTGCGCCGTGAGCGTGCGCGCATCGCCGTCGAGCGCTTCGAGCACGTCGGCGACATTGCGCAGTGCCGTGAGGACCGTCTGCCGGTATTGCGCGAGCGCCTGATCGTAGGCCGCGACCGCTGCGCGCCGCTGCGCTTCGAGTTTGCCCGCGTGGAAGATCGGCTGCAGCAGGGCCGCGCCCAGATTCCAGGCGTTGGTCGCGCCGCCGAACAGGTCCGCAGCTTTCGTCGCCGCCGAGCCGTAGGCCGCGCTCAGCGTGAGCTGGGGGTACTTTGCCGCCTCGGCGACGCCGATCTCGGCGCTCGCGCGGTGCAGCAGCGCCTCGGCGGCGCGGATATCCGGCCGCTGGCGCGCGAGCGCCGAGGGCAGGCTGAGCGGCAGTTCCTGCGGCAGGCTCATCCGCGCCAGCTCGGACTCGGGCAGGCCCGCGTCCGCAGGGAAGCGGCCGACCAGCGCGGCGAGCGCATTGCGCGTCTGCGCCAACGCTTTTTCCAGCGGCGGCAGCACGGCGCGCAGCTGCGCCAGCTGGGTGCGCTGCGCGAGCACTTCGGCGCGCCCGACCGCGCCGAGTTCGAATTGTTTTTGCACCACGCCCAGGATCTCTTCCTGCGATTGCGCGACTGCGCGCGTCGCCTGTATCTGCGCGCGCAGCGACGCTTCCTGCACCGCCGCGGTGACGACATTGCCGGTGAGCGCGAGATAGGCCGCCTCGAGCTGCAGCCGCTGGTAATCGATTTGCGCGAGCAGCGCCTCGAGCTCGCGCCGCGCGCCGCCGGCGAGATCGAGCGCGTAGGACACCCCGACCGAGGCGTTGTACAGCGTGAACAGGTTCGGCGGCGCGTTCGGCAGGCCGGCACTGGCGCCAGTGGTGCGCTGGCGCCGGAGGCCGGCGGAGGCGTCGACGCCGGGATAGAGCACCGAATACTCGGCATTCAGATTTTCCTGCGCCTGGGTGAGCGCGGCCCTGGCCGCATCCAGCGTCGGGCTGTCTGCGATTGCCGTGCGCACCAGCTTGCCCAAGGCCTCGGAGCGGAACAGCTCCCACCAGTCGGCCGGAATCGCAGCGTCCGGCGCATAGCGTTGCGCCGCGCCGTAAGCGCTGTCGGCGCTCGCGGTCTGTGCTGCAAGCGGCGCTTCGGTATAGCGCGCGGCGCGCGGCGCCTCGGGCGCCCGGAAGTTCGGCCCCACCGCGGCGCAGCCGGCGAGGGACAGGAACAAGGCGCCCAGAGCCGCGCTACGCCCGACGCCTGCCAATCGTGCAAATGCCAGTCGTGCAAATGCAAAGGGTCGCATGTTGCTGTACGTCTCCATGCCGCGCAGCGCAAGTGCGGTGTTAGAGGAACAAACAAAACGAGGGGACGCGTCCCCTCGTGCTACCTTGATTCGGTCGTGCGCCATCTGCCGCAGACGCCGCCGACGGCCCCTGCGCACTGTACCGACGATGCCCGCGGCGCGCAACCCGGGCAAACCCCCTTGCCTCAACGTTGGTATTGATGCGGCACGCGGCCAGGATTCCGCGCGCCGGTCATTGTGCCAGCTGCTTGCGGATCGCCTGCAATTCGCGCCGCCGCTCAGCGCTCAGCTCGGGGTAAGCCAGGCGCAGGCGTTTGAGCGTGTCCACCACTATTTTTGAAATGATCAGCCTGGCGTTTTCCTTGTCGTCCGCGGGCACGGCATACCAGGGCGCAGTACGCGTGCTGGTTGCGCTCAGGCATTCCTCGTAGGTCTGCATGTACTGTTTCCAGAACTTGCGCTCCTCTATGTCGGCGAGGCTGAACTTCCAGTTCTTGTTCGGCTCGTCGATGCGCGCGAGGAAGCGCTTGCGCTGCTCTTCCTCGGAAAGATGCAGGAAGAACTTGATCACGCGCGTGCCGTTGCGATACAGATGCTTTTCCAGGTTGACGATGGAGCGATAGCGTTCGCGCCAGATGGCTTTCTCGTCGAGCAACTCCGCCGGCAGGCCCTGGCTGCGCAGGATCTCCGGATGCACGCGCACGATCAGCACTTCTTCGTAATACGAGCGGTTGAAGATGCCGATGCGGCCGCGCTCGGGCAGCGCCTGCGTGGTGCGCCAGAGAAAATCGTGATCGAGTTCGGTCGCGCTGGGGTGCTTGAAGCTGAACACCTGGCAGCCTTGCGGATTGACACCCGACATCACATGGCTAATCGCGCCGTCCTTGCCGGCGGCATCCATCGCCTGGAAGATCAGCAGCAAGGCATAGCGGTCGGTGGCGTAGAACAGGCGCTGCAGCGCGGCGAGCTGCTCGACCTGTTGCGCGAGCAGTTGCTGATACTGCTGTTTCGACTTGTAGGCCGGTGGCACCCGCGTCGGCCACTTCTTCAGGCTGAGCTTTTTTCCGGGCGGCACGCGGAAATCGTCGGAATCCAGTTTCATGCTGATCCTTTCGCTCGAGCGCCAATTGTAATCCCGCAGGCAGGCCGCAGCCGGGCC
>JAJZUN010000193.1 GCA_021848555.1 Pseudomonadota bacterium
TATGGGCAGCTGCGCCGGTGGCGGCCCGGCACCAAGACCCTGCACCCATCATGGGTACGTTTGCCGGGCGGATGTGGCATATTGCGGCTGCGGCAAAGACGATAACAAGACATTTAGCCATATATAACTAAAAACTCAGGGTGGGGCTAGACGCATGAACGTAAAAACCGAGTCGAAGGTGCTTGAGCCGCTGCGGCCGCAGGCCGTTCCCGGTTACCTGCAGGAAACCTACTGGTGGGCCTACGTCCATCCGAACGCGGTAAGCTTTTTCGAAAGGCAATGGCTGGTCAATCTGATTTTGTGGGGCAACTTTGCGCGGCTGCGCGATGCCGCCTTGGCGGAGCTCGGGCGCGAAGTTCCGGGACGCACGCTGCAGGTCGCCTGCGTCTACGGCAACTTTACCGAGCACCTTGCTGCGCGCGTAGCGCCGGGCGGCCAGCTCGACGTCGTCGACGTGCTGCCGATTCAGTTGCGCAATCTGCGCCAGAAGCTTCCGCCCTCGGCGCCGGTGGCGCTGCACCAGTACGACTCGACTGCGCTCGGCTTCGAGGACGCGAGCTACGACCGGGCGATCATATTCTTTCTGTTGCACGAGCAGCCGGCGGCGGCGCGCAGGCAGACGCTGCGCGAGGCGCTACGGGTGGTCAAACCCGGCGGCAAGCTGGTGCTGGTCGACTATCACCTGCCGCGCCGGCTGCATCCCCTGCGTTACCTCTTCCGCCCGGCGCTGCATGCGCTCGAGCCGTTCGCGCTCGATCTGTGGCGGCACGAGATTATGGAATGGCTGCCCGAGGGCGTGAGTGCGGCGCAGATACGCAAACAGACCTATTACGGCGGCCTCTATCAGAAGCTCGTGATCTCGAAATAGTTGGGTTAGGTTCGCAGCTGATCGCACCAAGCTTGACCTTGATCAAATGCGGCGATATAAGCCGGCGAACGTTTATAGTATGATTCGCGAATGGGGATACGCCGCCGTAGCGCGGCCAGGTCCCGGACCCGCCCCCGCTGGGCTGATGTCAGCGCGCCGAGGCTTGCACCTAGGGCGGAGTTCTGAAGCGGCACGGGCCGCACACGGCGCGGCGTTAGCCGTGCACCGCAAGCAGGCACTGGGTGCCACCGCAGCGTGAGGGTCTGTTAACGTTTAGCGCATGAGCGTCTCATGCGCTAAACGTTAACAGACCCCTAAGCGCGTTCCCAAGGGAAAATACGGAGAGCTATTGGCATGAGCACAAGAATGGCAAGCGACGAGGTCACCGACGACATCGCCGCGATCGAGATGCATCGACAGGGAACCGAGCAGGAATCGGGGCTGGCGATGGCGTGCAGCGAGGCGCTGCGAAAATTGCATGCCTTGCTCGAACAGGAGAAAGAAGCCCTGCGCCTGCACGGTCAGGATTCGGTGCATGCGATCAATGTCGAAGCGGTGGCGAACGAAATCAAACGCGTGCAGTCCATGACCGGCGGCAAAGGCCAGGGCGCAATGCCCAGGAACGCGAATGCGCGGCCGCGAGGGCAGCAGCCGGCGCGTCCGGAGAAAGCACATAATGCCCCGAGAAATCGCGGCCGCAGGACCATGGGTCGCAGCGGTGGTCGCGGTGGTGGCCGCGGCGGTGGCGGTGGCGGCGCGGGGCCCGGCGTTCGTTAGTTGATCCTGATATTCGCGCCGATAACCTGCGGGGGGGGTGCATGTCTGAAACGATAGACCTGTGGCAGGCCGAGCACAGGCATTTTTCCCGGCTGCTGGATCTCCTGGAACGGCAGGTCGTTGCGTTCCATGCGGACAATCAGCCGAATTTCGAACTGATGCTCGATCTCGTAAGCTATCTGCGTTACTTTCCGGATCGCTATCACCATCCGCGCGAGGACGTGGCGTTTGCGCGCCTGGCCAAGCGCGAGCCGCAGATGCAGCCCATGGTCGAGCAGTTGTTGCAGGAGCATCGGGTGATCGCCGCCGCCGGCAGCGAATTGCTCAGATATCTTGAACAAGTGGTGGACGATGTGGTGGTGGAGCGCGCCAAAGTGGAAGCCGCGGCTGCGACCTACCTGGTGTATTACCGCCGCCACCTCGCGCTGGAAGACCGCGATATCGTGCCGCGCGCGGAGCAGCTATTGACTCCGGCGGACTGGGAGGCGGTCATGGCCGCGATCCCGCATGGCCCGGACCCGCTGTTCGGCGAAGACTTCGAACCGCGCTACAAGGAATTGCGCCGCCAGATCGCGCTCGAATCGAAAGACGTCTGACAGGGCCGTTATTCGCCGGCCCTTGTCGAGACGGCCAAGCGCACATTAGCGCACCGGGGATACGATGAATCCAAAACATGCATTGCCCTCCTATCTGGAACCGGCCGGTGTCGGGTCCTGGGGTGTGTTCCTGCAGCAGGTCGACCGCGTCGCAGCATCCATGGGCGAACTTGCCTATCTGCTGGAGACGCTGAAGCGCCCCAAGCGCATCCTCATCGTCGACGTGCCGATCAAGCGCGACGACGGCAGCGTCGCCCACTTCGAGGGCTATCGCGTGCAGCACAATGTCTCGCGCGGCCCGGGCAAGGGCGGCGTGCGCTTCCACCAGGACGTCACGCTGTCCGAAGTGATGGCGCTCGCCGGGTGGATGAGCGTCAAGAACGCGGTCATCGGCGTGCCCTTCGGCGGCGCCAAAGGCGGTGTGCGCGTCGACCCGCGCGCGCTGTCGCAACGCGAACTCGAGCACCTGACCCGGCGCTATACCAGCGAGATCGGCATCATCATCGGCCCCGACAAGGACATCCCGGCTCCGGACGTCAACACCAACGAGAAAATCATGGCCTGGATGATGGATACCTATTCCATCATGCACGGCGCGACTTCGACCGCGGTGGTCACGGGCAAACCGCTGTCGCTGGGCGGAAGCCGCGGGCGCCGCGACGCCACCGGGCGCGGCGTGTTCGCGTGCGGGCGCGCGGCCGCGGGCAAGATCGGCGTGCCCATCGCGGGCGCGCGCGTGTGCGTGCAGGGCTTCGGCAATGTCGGCAATGCGGCGGCACGCTGTTTTGCCGAAGCCGGCGCGAAAGTGATCGCGGTGCAGACGGTAGAGGGTACGCTGCACGCTGCGGCAGGACTCGATGTCGCAAAGCTGGCCGCGCATCAGGACGCGCGGCGCCCGTTGGGCGAGTTTGCCGGTGCAACGATGATCCCGGATGCGGCATTCTGGGAAATCGAGTCGGAATTCCTGATTCCCGCCGCGCTGGAAAATCAGATCACTGCCGCCAACGCAGGCCGGATACGCACGCGCGTGCTGCTCGAAGGGGCGAATGGCCCGACCACGCCGGAAGCAGACGATATCCTCGCCGCGAACGGCGTCGTGGTCGTGCCCGATGTGATCGCGAACGCCGGCGGCGTCACCGTGAGCTATTTCGAGTGGGTGCAGGACATCTCCAGCTATTTCTGGTCCGAGGAAGAAGTCAACGGCAGGCTGGACAAGATCATGAGCGACGCCTTCAACGCGCTGTGGGAGACCGCTACCGCGGCGCGCGTCACGCTGCGCACCTCCGCCTTCACCCTGGCCTGCAGGCGCATCCTCGAAGCGCGGCATCTGCGTGGCCTCTATCCCTAAGGCGCGATTGCAGTAAGCGCGGGACGCAGTTCACGCCGTCCTGCCAGGACTTCCGTCGGCCGCATCGCGCCGTCTATGCGGCAATCCATGTTTGTGCCATCGGGGCGATCTGCCCAAGCTCGAGGCTGCACGCCGGCCCATCCCTTCGCCCGCATCTGAACGAACTCAAGTGCTGCGCGTCTTTAGGTGCCCGACCAATTTAGTCGGGAATGCGATTGCCGCAACGCGAGTGAATCAGGATTCAATTTCGCGCAGGCAGAAACGCAGCGGGTTTGATCTACCTCAAACCGCAATTAGGTGCCACGAGTAACCTGCCGGTTAGCATAGGCATGGACTATGCGCGATAAGGGAAAACGGAAACAGGGTCAACGCTCGCGTCGGCTGGGATGATGCAAATCGAGGTTCGGTCAACGCGGCAAACGGTCAAGGGCGCGATTCCATCCGGGGTCGCTCCAGCGGTTTCGCAAACGAGGGAGAAGCAGATGAAATCCAAGCTTTTTAGATGGGGACTTACGGCCTTGATGGTCGGAACGCTGGCGGCCTGCGGCGGTGGAGGCGGCGGCGATACCACGGCTGCCGCTCCTGGCACCGGTACGGGCACGGGCGGCGGCGCCCCGACGACCACCGCGCCGACGGTAGCGGTTCCGACCGGCGCCGCGCCGGTGATTTTAACGGCAGCGACGCCGGCAGCAACGTTTGCCGCCCTCGCGCCTGTGGTCGCAGTCGGCGGCGTGAGCATCAATAGCCCGCCGTGCGTGAGCTTCTCCATGGCCGATGCGAACGGCAACGGCATCGTCGGCTTCGGCAGCACCGTGAAGCGTGCGACCGACGCGGTCGCGAGCTATCCGAACATGGCGTTCTCCCTGGCCAAGCTGGTTCCCGGCACCAACGGCGCCCCGAGCAAGTGGGTCAGCTATATTGTCACCGCCAATCCGACGCTCGCTGCCGACAAGACCACCATCGTCCCGGGCGTACCCAGCCGGCCTACGACCGACAACATCGGCACTTTGACCGACAACAAGAACGGCACCTACACCTATTGTTTCTACCGCGACGTGAAAAAAGTGAAGGATGCCGTCGCCGCAGCCACGCTGACTGCGCCGAACGTCGCCGCCGACCTGGGCGACCTGACCTATGACCCGACCCTGGTGCACCGCCTGACGATCCAAATCTCGGGCAATGCGCCTGGGACCGGCACCAACACTCCCGATGGCTCAACCTCGACCACCGCCGCCGTGCCGATGACGAATCCGATGAATGTGGTGTATGACTTCATTCCCGCCACGGGCAAAGTGGTCGACCCGGCGGATGCGACGACTACCCAGCGCCTGATCGTAGACAAGGCGAGCTGCAACGAATGCCACGCCAAACTCGGGGGCATTCCCGGCACCGACAGCGCCGGTTTCCACGGCGGCAGCCGCTACGATCCGAAATACTGCGTGGTCTGCCATACCGATCAGCGCAAGTATGGGCGGACAAACACGAAGTCTACAAACAATGATTTCGGGGTAGACAGCAAAGGCGTCGCGAACTCGACTTACGTTGCGGACGGCATGACCGTCGGTGACTTCCCGGTTTTGATTCACCGCATCCACAAGGGCGAAGAGCTGATCAAGCAGAACTATAATTACGCCGGCGTATTGCTGAACGAGACCAAATTCCCGATGGACATCAGGAATTGCGACAAGTGCCATGACAATACCGCACCCAAGGTCGCGCCCCAGGCCGCCAACTACCAGAGCGTTCCGAGCCGGCTCGCCTGCGGCGCCTGCCACGACGGCATCGACTTCTCCAAAGGCACGGGCACCAACAACAGCACGAACCCGACGACCGGTCTGCACAATACCTGGGGCCACATCGGCGGCGTCCAACTCGACGACAGCAAGTGCTCGTTGTGCCACGACGCGGCGTCGATCAAGTCGGTGTACCACATTCCCATCACCCCGCCGAATTCGGCGAATGCCCTTGTGGTTTCGGGTGGTTCCGCCTACACCAATGCGGCCTGGATTGCGTCGAACCGCAGCAATCTGCCGCCGGGCGCGATCGCCGTCAGCTACGACGTCAAAAGCGTCTCGCTTAATGCAACCGGGAACCCCGTGATCGTGTTCAGGATGCTGCAGAACGGCGCCAGGGCGGATCTCAACGACCCGACGAAGGCGACCGAGATCTGGAACAATTTCTTTGGTGCGCCCAGCCTGTACTTTGTCTGGGCCGTGCCGCAGGATGGGATTACCGCGCCGGCGGATTTCAACGCCAACGCGTCCGGCTGGCTGAAGAGCATCTGGAACGGCACGGCCACAGGCAGCGGTGCCGGCACCTTGAGCGCTCCGGACACCAACGGCTACTACACGGCGACGCTGACCGGGGTAACGGTTCCGAGCACCGCCGTCATGTTCTCCGGTGGAATGGGGTATACGTATAGTCTGG
>JAJZUN010000194.1 GCA_021848555.1 Pseudomonadota bacterium
GGAGCGCGCCTGGATGAGCGAGGTGTTCGAGCGGCTGGGCTGGGTCGACGTGTTCCGGCGCCTGGATCCGCGGCCGGAGCAGTACACCTGGTGGTCCAACCGCGGCCAGGCCTGGGCCAAAAACGTCGGCTGGCGCATCGACTATCAACTGGCCACGCCGGGGATCGCGGCCACCGCAAAATCCGCCGCCATCTTCAAGGACCGGCGCTTCAGCGACCACGCGCCGCTGACCATCGACTACGACTTCTGAAATTTCGCGACGAACTGTGACAACGCCCCGCGCTCGGCGAGGCAGTCATTGCTTGACGCCGGAGATGCACATCGATTCGGCGAGGGCATCGACCGGCTCCTGATGCTCGCCCGCGCCAAGCCGAGCGCCGCCATCGTGGTGCGCAGATTCACGGTCTTCCCCGCCCCGGTGATGATCGCGCGCGGCGGCGGAATATTCCATCGCTCGCGCAGGCGCGGCGCACCACAGGAAGACCAGCGGCGCCTGCCCCGCAGCGTGGGGTGTTTCGCCTCCGCGGTTGACAGGAGACCCCGAGCAGCGTGAAATGGCAGCACAATCCGGTGCGATGGTCTACTGAAATACTTTCAAAGGAGGAATTTCATGTTGAATATAGGATCGGGCTGTAAGGTCGTGCTGTCCGCGGCGGCCATAGCAGCAGTTTTCGCAGTCGCGGCCGTCGAGCCGGCCAATGCGCAGGAGCGCAAGTCGATCCGCTGGGCCACCTCCAGCGTCGATTCCTACGGCTACAAGGTTGCGGCCTCAATGGTGAAAATCGCCGAGGACGCGCTCGGCGGGCAATACACCATCACCGTCAACCCCTACCCATCGACCACCGGCGCCATGAAGGCGGTGATGGATGGCGACGGCGAGATCGGCTACACGGCCGATGTCGGCATGACGCAGGTCTATTCCGGCGACGGCGGGTTCAAGAATTACACGCCCAAGAAGGGAAAGCTGGTGCACGGCTGGTATTCCTACCCGATGGAGTCGTTCATGGCCACATCGGCCAAGGAAGTCGGCAAGTACAAGTGCTGGGGCGATTTCAGCGGCAAGCCGGTGTTCTACACCACGGCCGGTTTCATGAACTGGCTGAATTTCCAGCGCATCTACAAGGCGCTGGGCTACCAGTTCAAGCACGTCCAGATCGACGCCAAGAGCAACAGCGACGCCCTGCAGGCCGGCACCATCGCCGGTTCGGTCGCCTACACCACCGCCGGCCGCTCGCTCGCGAGTTACTGGAAGGAAACCGACGTGCGCATGGACGTGAAAGTGATCAATCCCTGCCCGGAAGAGATCGCCAAGCTGAAAGCCGCCGGGCTTGCCGTCGTCGACGTCGATCCGAAGGAAGCGTTCAGCAAGGACGTCGGGGTCAAGACCATCCATGGTGTGCCCATCCTGTTTGCTTACAACATGCGGGCTGACATGCCCGAGGATGTCGTCTACAAGCTGGTCAGCGCGTTCTACAAGAACCGCGAAAGCCTGGCCAAGTCCGATCCGGGCTTTACGCCCATGGCCCGCGATTTCGTCGGCATGCAGGTGCAGGGGATCGCCGCCAATCCGGATATACCGGTGCATGCGGGACTGGCCAAGTTCCTGAAGGAACACAAGGCCTGGAACGACAAGTGGAAAATCGCGCAGTGACCGCGTAAGCACGCCGCCGAAGGCGAGCAGCCTGCCGTCCGTGCAGGCGCTCGTCCCGGCGCGGAAGGCGAAGACCGCCTTCCATCATTAGGGGGAGATCCATGCAGAACGATTGGCTCAAGCGCCACGTCACCCTGAAAAACTTGACCTTTGCACTGTCGGTGGTCATGTTCGTCTGGGTGATCTGGTTCTGCTACACCGGCCTCGGCGGCGGGCAGGAACTGGTGGCGCGGCTGTTGCCGATCGCGTTGGCGCTGCAGATCCTGTTCATGTACCAGAACAATTTTCTGTACAAGCGCTTGCCGGCTGTCGCGAATCACCTGCTGGTGGTGTTCTATCTCGGCATTTGCGTCTATGCCTTCGTCTACTTCCTGTTTCAGTACGAAGAGATCTCGATCTATCGGCAGGGCTCCTATACGACGCAGGATTTCATCGTCGGCCTGCTCATGTTCCTGCTGGTGATGGAGTTGTCGCGGCTGGCCCATGCCACGCTGTTCTGGGTCAACTTCGTGCTTATTCTCTACACCATGTACGGATACTTGAGTCCGCTCGACTTCTTCTGGCATCCGGGCACGAGTTTTTATCGCGTGGTTACTTCCAGCACGGTCGAAATGTCGAACGGGATCTACGGCATCTACGGCCAGATTGCGCTGACCCTGATCGCGGCCTTCCTGCTGCTTGCTTCCGTGGCCAACGGCTTCGGGGCGCAGGGCGCGATGATCCGGGTGATGCAGCGCATCGCCGGCAATTCGCGGCAAATGGTGCCGCAGGCGGCGGTGCTCGGGTCGCTGTCGATCGGCATGGTGAGCGGCAGCGGCTCGGCCAATGCCGTGGTGGTCGGCAGCATCACCATTCCGCTGATGAAGCGCTACGGCGTGCCCGGATATTTCGCCGCCGCGACCGAGACGGCGGCGTCGATGGGCGGCCTGATCATGCCGCCCATGATGGGTGTCGGCGCCTTCCTGATGTCGGAGTTCCTCGGTGTACCCTACTGGGACGTGGTGACGCGCGGCTTCGCCCTCGCGTTCATCTACTACACATCGCTTGCTTTCGCCGTCTATCTCATCTGCGTGCGCCTGCTGCCGCGCGAACCGATCGTGGCGCCAGGCGTGTCGGCTTACGAGCAGATCAAGACCTCGATTTTCTTCCTCGGCGTCGTGTTCCTCATGGCGATGATGGGCGCGGTCGGCATGGGCGAGCTGCTCGCAGCGCTCGCCACCATGGTGTTCATGTTCGTGCTTCTGCTGTTGAACTTCCTGTACTTCAAGTTCGTGCTGAAAGACGCGGCGGCCGCGCAGGAGACTTTCCTCGGCAATGTGCGCCTCTCGATCGAGACCCACGCGGATATGACCTCCTATCTGACGCTGCTGCTCGCGACCCTCGGGATCATGATCGGCCTTTTCACCGTGACCGGCTTCATCAACCGCATGGGCGGCATGCTGCTCGAACTCGGCTCGTGGAACATCATGGCGATGATAGGCATGTCCTTTATCTTCGGCTGGCTGGTCGGCATGGGCCTGCCGCCGACGGCGACCTACATCATCGGCGCGGTGGTCATCGTCGGGCCCATGACCAAGCTCGGCGTCAATCCCTGGGTCGCGCACTTCTTCGTGTTCCTGCTGTCGGTCTGGGGCGAACTGTCGCCGCCGACTTCGCTCACCGCCGCCATCTCGGCGAAGATCGCCGAGGCTCCGTTCATGAAGACCATGTGGGAGGCGCTGCGTATCTGCCTGCCGATCACGCTTATGACTTTCGCCATATTCTCGCGCTCCGAAATCGTGGTGCACCCCGGCTGGACGCAGATCGGCAGTACGATAGTCGTGACCATAGGCACTTTCGGGACCGCCCTCGCGATGTTCGGGCGGCTGATGGAGAATAAGGCCGGGGACTACCTGCTGCGAACCATGCTCATGCTGGTGGCCTTTGTTGCCCTGTTCCACCCGGACGATACGGCTTCGGCGGCTACCGCCGGGCTCGTTCTGGTACTGACTGTTTTCGGCGTCATGCGCCACCGGCGGATCGGGCCCAAGGAACTGCAGGCGCAGCCGGTAAGCTAAGCTGTGCTGCTCCCCGGGGGCAGGTTCTTGCGTAGGTTATTCTGCCGGCGCCGGTCGAGCCACCAGGCGAGCGCCGGCAGCACGACGAAGGATCCGGGCATCACCATCACCGCGAGATAGGGGCTGACCATCGACAGGCGGCGCAGGTGGGTGACGATCTGGCGTTTGTCTTCCGGCGTCCATTTCTGCTTGTTGCGCGGTTTCATCAACAGCGGCATCAGACCGGTTATCTGCACGACTTCGCCGAGTACGTACTTTCGCTCCCGGTCCATCATTTCCATCACGGTCCGGACAATGACTGGCTTGTTCATGGACTAGGGTGTAACTTTCTGCGTCAGCCAGCGATAGCCCTGCCACAAACCCCAGGCGCGCCGCGCCCATCTGAGCGTGCGCCGTGGCCGCAGCAACGCCAATACGAACACGGCGCCGGCAACCAGGGGCGGTCGGGAGATAACGAAGCGCACCGCCTCCACGCAGCGGTCGACGAAGCCTAGCGGTTGCGCCCACGCCTGCAGCGTTTGCGCCACGACCTCGCGCTCGCGCGCAGCGCGCTCGATCAGGTGCGCGCGCTTGGATTCGATTGCGGCGATGCGCCGGTTCACTCCTGCGGTTCCCGCAGCATGGAACGATCCTTCGCCAGTTCGCCCCGCGTTACCGCGAAGGGCTTGGGCCGCGCTTTCACCCTGGCGCGCAGTATCCAGGCCAGCACCGTCGCCACCGCCAGGAATCCCAGGGCGAGCAGGCCGACCGCGAGCAGCCGGTGCGTGTCCCAGAAAAAGATCACCACGAACGCGACACCGAGGACCAGGGCCATGCCGGCGCAAAATGCGGCGGCCAGCGCCAGCAGCAACAGTTGCTCCAGCCGCACCCGCTCTTCTTCAAGTTCCGTGGCGAGAATTTCGAGACGCGTCTGCGCCGCGCCGAGCAGCGTACGTCCCAGATGTTTGATCGACTGCAGAAGGCCGCCGTGCGCGGCGGCGCCCTCCCGTTCCGCCATGACTAGCGGCGGCTTATCAGCATGCCCATGACCAGGCCGACGGCGGCGGCGATGCCCACCGCGCCCCAGGGATGATCGTGCACGTAGTCGTCGGTGGCGCGCGCCGCGGCCTTGGTCTTGTCGATCACCACTTCCTCCGCACGGGCCAGTTTGTCTTTGGCTACGCGCAGGCTCTCCTGGATGCGCTCGCGCGCGACGACTGCTTTCTCGCCCATCTGGCCCGCGGTCGCGCGCAACAATTCTTCCGCATCGGCGATCACGATCCGCATGTCGGTGGCGAGTTTTTCGCGGGATACTTCGGTGTCGTTGCTCATGATTCTTGCCTCTCTGATTGGAAAATCCCGCCCGGGCAGACGCCGCTGCGGAAGTTATCTAGGCTACCGGCTTTCTCCCGCCAAATCAACCTTATCAGGGTGCAACCCGGGTAGAATCGGCGATATGCCGTCGCCCTACCTGGAGATCCTGCGCAGCCCGCGCATCGCCGCCGTACTGCTGCTCGGGTTTTCCTCGGGGCTGCCGCTGGCGCTGACCGGGAGCACGCTGCAAGCCTGGCTCACCGTGTCCGGCGCCGACATCATGACCATCGCCTGGTTTTCCTGGATCGGCATTCCCTACCTGCTCAAGTTCCTCTGGTCGCCCTTGATGGACCGCTTTGTTCCGCCGTTCCTCGGCCGCCGCCGCGGCTGGATGCTGTTGACGCAGCTGGCGCTGGTTGCAGGGATCTGCGGCATGGCGGTGTCGTCGCCGCAGGCGAACCTGTGGCTGTTCGGCTGCCTGGCGCTATGGGTGGCGTTCGCGTCGGCGTCGCAGGACATCGTCATCGATGCCTATCGCACCGATCTGCTGCCCGCGGCCGAGCGCGGCATGGGTGCCGCGGTGAGCGTGTTCGGCTATCGCATGGCGATGCTGGCGTCGGGCGGGCTCGCGTTGATCCTTGCCGACCAGATCGGCTGGCGCCCGACCTTTTTCGCCATGGCCGCCATGATGGGCGTGGGTTTGCTGACCAGTGTTGCGGCGCCCGAACCCGCCGTGCGCGGAACGCCTCCGCGCAGCCTGCGCGAGGCGGTGGTCGAACCGCTGCATGACCTCCTGTCGCGGCCCGGGGCGCTGCAACTGCTCGCTCTGATCGCCCTGTACAAATTCGGCGACGCCCTCGCCGGCACGCTCACCACCGCATTCCTGATCCGCGGCGTCGGCTTTTCGCTCACCGACGTCGGCACCATCAACAAAGCCCTGGGGCTGGCTTCGCTGCTGCTCGGGGGCCTCGCCGGCGGACTGCTGCTGGTGAAGATGAGTCTGACCCGGGCG
>JAJZUN010000195.1 GCA_021848555.1 Pseudomonadota bacterium
GCGATGACCGGGGAGTCGAGCGGGCTGCAACGCAAGCTTGCTGTCTATTCGGTATTCGTGCGCAGCGGCCTGCTCAATGGCACGGTGCAACTGGCAGGCATGCCCAGCGACCCAGACATCTACGGGACGCCGGAAGGAAAAACCTTTATCGCGCTCCTGCCACTGCTTGCGCACTCGGATTCAGAGTTGCCAGACAAACTCGAGGGAACGCTTTCCAAACTGGTGGCCAACCAGGTCGATTTGCACATCGGTGGCCCGGGAGGTTATTTCAACAAGGTGTTCCGACCGGCTGCGGATCATATGAACCAAGCTTGGCTAGGATACCGCCGGATGATCGATGGATTGAATCGCGCGTACCGCCGCGCTGAGGCCAACCCTCCTTGGGCAGCGCAGATCAGGCAGAGGGCCGAGCATGATTTCAGCCGCGAGGTGGCCCGGCAGTTCAGCGTCCCAGGTCATGAGGCGAGGATCGACCCCCGCTCGGTTCACGACGAGCGCGATTTTTTCGCAACGCCAGCGATGACCAGATTGTGGGCGCAGGCGCTTGGCGTGAAGGACCCGGGCGTGCTGCTGCCTTCGGCGTCCTTCGTACAGGTCAGGCGTGAAGTCTGGCCGCAGTTCCGTGCCGAGCAGGTCCGGCAGCAACTCGCCGCATTCATGGCCGATGCCGATGCCTACCGTGATGGCGGTTCGCTGGCGCAGCGCGGGCGCGATGCGATGACCCTGGTCTCGGTGCCTGCGATGGCGCTGCTCTTCTCGGTTCTGGGAATGCTCGTACATCTGGGAAAGAGCGCGTTCTACCTGTTCGAGCTCACCGCGAGGCGTCGGGGCGTGACGATCAATGTGTTGCTTGCCATGCTGGTGTCGCTGGCCTCGGCAGTGCTGTTCTGGACACTGAGCAATCCGATTGTCACGGCGCCACTCTACCGGCATCTCCTCGCTGGCTATGCCGGAACCAACCCGCTGTGGCCGCCGTGGTCTCTCAGCTGGATCATCCGGGCCGAGCACTTCGTCTATCCGGTTGCCGATTTTTTGAGGAGCGAAGCCCTCAGAGGTTTCACCTTCGGAGTCACGCATGGTTGATCTCAAGAGGTTCGGCCGGCTTGCCGGAATCGTGGCGGCTGCTGTGTGTACAGCCGCCTGCACCAACATGCCGCCGGTACTGTCACCGCAGCCCAACGGCGCGTTTCGGGTCTCGCTGCCGCTCGGTTCGATGCTGGCCAACACGCTGCTGTTCAGCGAGGACGCTCGAATCCCCCTGGCGGGTGGCCAGGTTGTCGTTCTTGAGCACGACAATTTCAAGGGCACGGCCCGATTCCTGTTCCCCGGAGGGAGTTACGTCGCGATGGACGCCTTGCGCCATGCCCGCGTTGTGCAAAGCATGGTCATGTCAGGAGGTCAGACGATGGCTCTGGTCCAAGGCGACCTCGGGGAGCAGCGCGATGTCGAGCTTTCAATCATCATCCAGGGGCACCGCCTGTCATGGGTCGCGTTGGGAGATCCGGGCCAAACGTGGGCCATGCAGCAAGCGAGCGATGGCTCGCCGCGGGTGGTGTTCGAGCAGCAGGGCGCGGCCGATCCGCGCATTCGCATCTTCGACCCGCGCACGCTTCGGATTTCCCCGCCCTATCTGCGCTCGGCCTTGCTTCAAGCGCAGACCCGACGCCCCAGCACCGAGACGCAGCCTCCGCGCCCCAGGCTTGCGCAACGACTGGTGCCGGTTTCCCCCGAACTTGTGGATGCATCGGCTGGCCTGCGATCGCCGGGCCGACGCGTCCCGAACCGCGCGACCAGCGGCACCGCTGGCGTGCAGGCCGACATCATCGTGCTGAATGGCGCGACGCAGGGCGTGCAGTCGGCCGTTGCCGCGGGGCACCAGAGCGTCGCCCCCCAGGAGGTCAACCTGCAATGAATCGACTTCGCCTCGGCCTATTGGTCAGCATGGTCGCGCTTGAGGGATTGGTCCTGGGACGCGGGGCGTTGCCCGACGGCGCGATCCTGCCGGCAGGCCAGGGCGTGCTGGTGGACATTCCGGTGGACGCCGATCTCCTGCCGTTGATCGGCGTGCTTGCGAAGGTGACGCACGACCACGGCATTCACGACGTGATCAAGGGCTCGATCATGGTTCATGGCACCGACTACCCATTCGCCTACGACGGCTTGCTGACGTCCGCGCAGCTCCAGGCGATGCCGGGTCTTGGCGAAGGCGCCTCAGTGGCAATCTGCGCGCAACCCGGTCCTGGGGGCGCTCAACGTGAGGCGAGGTTGAAGTCCTCGCATGCCCGAGAATCGATGCGCCCGGCGTAGCGACGCCCGCGGTCTGTGAAGTGCCCGTGAAGCCCGACCATGACATAGCCGGGCGGATGGACGAGCCAGCGCAGCGGCTGCAACTGCAAGTCCTGGGCGCCGACGAAGTACGCGCCTTCGACGAGATACTCGCCGCTGTGCCTTGCATCGCGCGGATCCCCGAACGCGAATGTTGCGCGCACGCCGATCGCGGGCCCCGAGCGGGTGGGCGACGGTGACGGGTTGACGAATGCAATGGTCAACCGCAGCGGGGTCCGGGTGCGGTTGCAGACATAGCTCCCTTGCCAGCTTTGTCCCGCTTCGATGGTCATCGAAGGGGCATCGGCCAGCGATGCGGCGTGGCTTTCGGGGGCGGCGCCTTGAACTGCGAGCAGCGCGAGCATCATGCCCGCAGCGCGCAAGGGAAATGCGTGGATGGCGAAGCCGCGGCAGACGTGGGACATGCGCATTGCAGCCAAGGAGGCGGCAGACGAACCAGTCCCGAAGTCTACCCGCAGTGATGCGCACGAGCGAGACTCTAAGTGCGTGCCATGGAACGCGCTTCGGCGATGGTCGAATGCGACCGTGCCGTCGCCCAGATCGATCGGTTCGCTTCTGTCGCCTGGGCGCAATGGCCAGCAACGGTGTGCAACGATCAATCACCACAACGCGGCACCCCTCAAGATAGAATCATCGCCTATAAGACGAGGAGCGACACAGCCATCGATCGCACCCGGATCTTCGCGTTCAGGCAACCGCGGCGCCGCGTGGCCGGGGTGACGCGGCGAAGCACATGGCGATGACCGGGGGAGAGACAGTCGTGAAGGCCCGCACAGCCGGCCGAGGCCGATGTTTGCGCAGCACAGTGCGCGCGCTGTCCGTCTGTGTGGCACTGGCGGCCACCCACGCGCATGCCGCGTCGTCGGACGTGGAGCTTCCCACGGTGACCGTCAGCTCGGAAGCGGTGTCGGGGTTTCGCACACCGCCCAGGCATTCCTACCGCATTGCCGGGCAGACCTTGCGCGCGTCTCCGGAGTCGCCGCTGCCGGACGCGATGGCCGCGCAGCTTCCCGGTGCCGCGCTGACCCACGAACAGGGCAACGACTTGCAGCCGACGCTGCGTTTCGGCGGCTTCGCCGCGTCGCCGCTGCTCGGCACCCCGCAGGGGCTGTCGGTGCTGCAGGACGGCGTGCGCATCAACGAGCCGTTCGGCGACACCGTCAACTGGGATCTGGTTCCGACCAACGCGATCCGCTCGATCGCGCTGGTGCCGTTCGCCGATCCGGTGTTCGGCCTGAATACCCTCGGCGGCGCGGTGCTGCTGCGCACCCTGGACGGGCGTGCCGCTCCAGGCGGCAGGGTCGGCTTCGAGGTCGGCAGTTACGGACGCACGGTCGAGCACGCGCGCTTCGGCAGCGTCGCGGGCGACTGGAACACCTTCGTCGCGGTGCGCAACACCCGCGAAGACGGCTTCGCGCCCGACACCGCGAGCAGCAACCGGACCCTGTTCGCGAAGGCCGAACGCGATTCGCGTGGCAATCATCTCGATCTGAGCTATACGTTCGGGCAAAGCCATCTGGCCGGAGCGCAGACCCTTCCGCGCGCCTGGATGAACACCCCGCGCGTTGTCTACACGGCGCCCGACACCATCGACAACCAGCTGAATTTCTTCAACCTCGGCGATACCCAACGGCTTTCGCCGCGCTGGCAGCTGACGGCGCGCGTGTATCTGCGCAACAGCGACCAGAACGGGTTCAATAGCAACCTCAACGGCAGTTACTCAGGCACCGTGCCGACCCTGGCCGATCCGGTGGCGAACAACGCCGTCGACAGCCTGCACCAGCGTGGGCGGGGCCTCACGCTGGCCGCGCGCAACGACACCGTGCTGCACGGCATGCGCAGCGTGGCCACCGTGGGAATCGACGTCGACCGCGCCGACATCGGTTTCACGCAGGCGCAGCAAGCGGCCACACTGAGCGCGACGCGCACCACGGTGGGAATCGGTCCGTTCAACCAGGCGCGGGTCGATCTCGGCGACCGCAGCAGCGACCAGGCGCTGTACCTGACCGAGCGTTTGTCGGCGACGCGCTGGGCCGACCTCAGCGCAGGCGGCCGCCTCGACGACGCCAGCATCGATCTGCAGGACCGGCTCGGCGGCGCGCTCGGCGGCAGCCATCACTACACGCGCTTCAATCCGAGTGTCGGAGTCGACCTGCACCCCACGCACCGCGCCTCCTACTACCTGCGCTACGCGCAGGGCATGCGCGTTCCGATGCCCGTCGAGCTGACCTGCGCCAGCCCGGCGGCACCGTGCACCTTGCCCAATGTGCTCGTCGCGGACCCGAACCTGCGGCCGGTGATCGCCCATACCGCCCAGGCTGGCGCGGTGTGGCGCCTGCGCGGCATGCGAGTGCGGCTCAGCTACACCCACACCCAGCTCGACGACGCGCTGCAATTCGTCAGCCTGGCCAACATGACCCAGGGCTATTTCACCAACATCGCGCAGGAGCTGTTCCGTACCGCCCGGCTGGACGTGCTCGGCGGCAGTGCGCAGTGGCAGTGGAGCGCGTCGTTGAGCCACACCCTGGCCACCTATGCCTCGGGATTCCTCGAGCCAAGCCCGAACAATTCGACCGCGGACGCCAGCGGCAACATCCAGGTCCGGCCCGGTGACCGCCTGCCGAACATCCCGGCCTGGACCGCGACGCTCAGCGCGCAGTTCCGGCCGACCAGGCGCTGGATGCTGCGCGGCCAGATCGAGGCCTTCAGCCAGCGCTATGCGCAAGGCGACGAGAACAACCGGGACGCCAACGGAACCGTACCCGGGTACGCCGTGGTCAACGCCGGTGCCGGCTACCGGGTCGATCGCCACTGGCGCGTCGATCTGTCGGTGGACAATGTGTTCAATCGCGTCTACACCGACTTCGGCCAGCTCGGCAGCAACGCGTTCACCGGCCCGGATCGCGCGTTCAGCAACCAGCCGGCGACCTGGCAGGCGGCGCAGTTCGTCGCCCCGGGGGCGCCGCGCGGAGTCTGGCTCGACGCCAGCTACAGCTGGCTCTGAGCGCCCCCAGGGCCGGGCTGCGCCCAGCCCGTTCCACCTCGCAGCCTGCAGGGCAGCCCGGATTCGGCGGGCGCGTCGCCTGGGTCACTGCACGCTGAAGCGGAACGTCTGCACCACGGTGATCGGCTGGTCGCCGCGGTCCGCGCAGCGATACTGCAGCATGGCCGTGCGCACGGCGTCGTCGAACATCTCGGGCCCCGAAACGATCCGCACCCGGCGCACGCGCCCGTGCACGACCACCGCGCGCGCCGTCACGGTGCCGCCGAGCCCTTCCTCGGCGGCCAGTTCGGGCATGCGCGGGGCGACCTGGCGCGCGCAGACCAGTGCCGCGCGCAGCGGCGCTGCGCGGCGTGGCGCGGCGGGGTGCGGTACCGGGGCTGGCCGCGCCACGCTCGGCGCCGGCTTCGGCGCCTGGCGTGCAACGGCCGGCGGCGCGGGCTTTGCTGCCGGTGGCGCAACGGGCGTCGGCGCGGGGCGCGGCACGGGCTTCGGCAGCGGCCTTGGCAGCGGCTTCGGGACAGGCCGCGGCGCGGGCCTCGGCGCGGGCCGGTGTCTGCGCGGCGGCCGCGGCGCCACCGGGGGCGGCAACGGGCGCGGTCGCGGCGGCCGGGGCGGAGTCGGCGGCGGCCGCCG
>JAJZUN010000196.1 GCA_021848555.1 Pseudomonadota bacterium
CAGCTCATGGAAGAGCAGGATGTGTTGCTGAGCTTTTAAGGAATAGGAGACCTATGCTGCATATCGTCAACAAGTCGCCGTTGGAGCGCAACGCCCTGGATAGCTGTCTCGCAGCGGCGCAGCCCGGCGCGGCGGTGCTGCTGATCGAGGATGGGGTATATGCCGCGACGCGCGGCAATGCAGCCGAGAGCAAGCTGCGCTCGGCCTCCGAGCGGCTGGAAATATATGTGCTTGCGCCGGATTTGGAGGCGCGCGGCATGGCGCCGGCGCTGGCCGAGAGCGTGAAACCGATCGATTACGCCGGGTTTGTCGATTTGGTGGTGAAGCACAAGAACTGCCAATCCTGGCTTTAGGCATGGTCTCGGCGGCCGTGGCGGAAAAGTCGTTACGGCCCCGGATTTTGGGGGAGCGCGAGGGAATTCTTCCAGCGCAGGGTTACGTACATTAAGGAGCGCATATGGCTGCTATCGAAGTAAACGGCAAGAGCTATGAGGTCGACGAGGAGGGGTATCTGGTCAACCTCGCTGAATGGAACGAGGACGTCGGCAAGGTCCTCGCCGAGGGCGAGAAGATCGACATGACACCCAACCACTGGGAGGTCGTCAACTTCCTGCGCGATTATTACAACGAGTTCCAGATCGCTCCGGCGGTGCGCGTGCTCACCAAGGCGATCGGCAAGAAGCTCGGACCGGAAAAGGGAAACAGCCAGTACCTGTATGAGTTGTTTCCCTACGGCCCGGCGAAGCAGGCGTGCAAGATCGCCGGCCTGCCGAAGCCGACCGGCTGCATCTAAAGCGCTGGCGCAGAAAACGCAAAGGTTTTCGCAATGAAGACCTTGGTTTTCTCCCTCTTGTTTTCGCGGCAGGCCGCGCGGAAATGAGCGCTCGATGACGACGGCGACCGTCTTCTTCGCGTTGCTGCTCTATGCCGCCGCGCTGCTCGGCGCAGCCGGACTCGCATGGCGCATACGCGATTATGTGCGCACGCCGGCTCCGCTCAAGATCCCGACCACACCGGCGCCGACCACCACGGGTGGCGTGGTGCTGCGCATGCTGCGCGAAGTCACGCTGTTCGAGAGCCTGTTCAAGGCCAATCTTTGGATCTGGCTGTTCGGCTGGATGTTCCATGTCTCGCTCGCGCTGGTGCTGGCGCGCCATCTGCGCTATTTCACCCAGCCGGTTTGGTTCTGGGTGGAGTGGATCCAGCCCTTCGGGATGTATGGCGGCCTCGCCATGGTGGCCGGGCTCGCCGCTCTGTGGGGGCGCCGCTTTCTGGTCGAGCGCATCCGCTACATTTCGACGCCCTCGGATCACCTGATGCTGGCGCTGCTCCTGGGCATAGGCGTCTCGGGCCTGTCGATGAAATTCCTCGCCCATACGGACATCATCGCGGTAAAGGAATTCGCGCTCGGCCTGATTCTGTTCCAGTGGCAGCCGCTGCCCGAGCATCCGGGTTTGTTCGTGCACCTGTTCCTGGTTGCCCTGTTAATTGCGATTTTCCCCTACTCGAAGCTGCTGCACGCACCCGGCGTGTTCTTCAGCCCCGGACGCAATCAAGCCGATAATCCGCGCGAGCGGCGCCATCTCGCTCCCTGGGCGGCCGAACTGGACAAGGCAAAGGTCTGACATGGCCGCCACCCCGGTTACCGCCCCGCCGCTGAAGCCCTATCCGGTGATCCCGATCCTGGAAGCCGGGGCGATGGCGAAGAGCAGGACGTTTCCGGCGAACGCGCAGATGCAGCAGGCGCTCGGCTTCCCCGGCGAACTGGTCGAGGGCTGGCAGGATAAGGCGATCGCCAAGCTGGGCGAGCTGCTCGGAAAATACCGCTCGCTCAAAGTCTATCTGGACGCGTGCGTGCACTGCGGCGCCTGCACCGACAAATGCCATTACTTCCTCGGTACGGGCGATCCGAAGAACATGCCGGTTGCGCGCCAGGACCTGCTGCGCAAGGTTTATCGCCGCTATTTCACCTGGTCGGGAAAATGGTTTCCGAAACTGGTCGGCGCCGAGGACCTCACCCGGGAGGTGCTCGACGACTGGTATTCCTATTTCAATCAGTGCTCCGAATGCCGCCGCTGCTCGGTGTTCTGCCCCTACGGCATCGACACGGCCGAGATCACCATGGCCGCAAGAGAAGTCATGGACTCGATCGGCCTGGGGTCGAAATATACCAACGAGATCATCGGCAAGGTGCACAAGGTCGGCAACAACCTCGGGCTTCCCGGTCCGGCGCTCGCCGACACGCTGTCCAGCATCGAGGAAGACCTGAAAGAAGAGACGGGCCTGGACGTCCGCCTTCCGCTGGACGAGAAAGGCGCCGAAGTGCTGCTGGTGACGCCGTCGGCCGATTTTTTTGCGGAGCCGCACGTCTACAGCCTGATGGGCTACGCCAAGGTGTTCCACGCTGCGGGCATATCCTGGACCCTGTCCAGCCACGCTTCGGAGGCAGGCAACTTCGGCCTGTTCATCGGCAACTACGGCCAGATGCGCAAAATAGCGACGCGCGTGCGCGAAGGCGCGCTGGAGCTGGGCGCGAAGCGCCTCGTGGTCGGCGAATGCGGCCATGCCTGGCGTGTCGCCTACAGCTTCTGGAACACGCTGGTCGGCCCGTTCGATTTTCTCGATCCGAATTACCCGGTGCCGCAGCATATCTGCGAACTCACCTACGACCTGATCCAGCGCGGGGCGATCGGCTTCGACAAAAGCGCCAACGACCGCTACGTGGTCACGTTCCACGACTCCTGCAACGTCGCGCGCGCCTCGCGCATGGGCGACATGCCTGGCGGCCAGTTCGAAATTCCGCGCGCGATCATCCGCGCGGTCGCCAACAAGTTCGTGGAAATGAACCCGGAGACCATACGCGAGAAGACTTTCTGCTGCGGCGGCGGGGGCGGCCTGTTGAGCGACGATCTCATGGACCTGCGCGTCAAGGGGGCGCTGCCGCGGATGGAAGCGCTGCAGGGGGTGGTGGAATCCGACGGCGTGAATTTCATGGCGACCATCTGCGCCATCTGCAAGGCGCAGTTCAGCAAGGTTCTGCCTTATTACAAGTTCAATATGAGCATGGTGGGCGGAGTGCACCAATTGGTGGGCAACGCCATCCGGCTCGGACCGAAGCAATAGAGCACCTTCGAGGAGACGAAACGTGTCGACCACAACTGAGCACTCCAGTACCGATCTGACTTTCCGCCGTTACCGCGAAGGCGACATGAAATGGAAGCGCTGGCAGGAGCAGGTGTTCGAGGGCGATCATTCCTACAAATGTCCGACCTATATCCAGGCGGTGCCGCCTTGTCAGGGCAGCTGCCCCTCGGGCGAGGACATCCGCGGCTGGCTCAACATCGTGCGCGGCATCGAGAAGCCGCCTGCGGGCGTACCCTGGCAGGAATACGCATTCCGCCGTCTCACCGAGGCGAACCCGTTTCCGGCGGTCATGGGCCGGGTATGCCCGGCGCCCTGCCAGTCCGGCTGCAACCGCAATCAGGTCGAGGATTTCGTCGGCATCAACTCGGTCGAGCACTTCATCGGCGAGTGGGCATTGGCGCACGGTCTGGCTTTCCCGCGGCCGGAGCAGGAGACCGGCAAGAAGGTCGCGATCATTGGCGGCGGCCCGGCGGGGCTGGCCTGTGCCTACCAGCTGCGGCGCAAGGGCCATGCTTGCACTGTCTTCGATTCCAACGCGCAGCTCGGCGGCATGATGCGCTATGGGATTCCCGGCTATCGCACGCCGCGCGACGTGCTCGACGGCGAAATCAAGCGCATTATCGATATGGGCGTGGAGGTGCGCCTCAATACCCAGGTCGGCAAGGATGTGAGCATGGAAGAGCTGCGGCGCGATTTCGACGCGGTCTTCGTCGGACTGGGCGCCCAATCGGGCAGTCCGCTGCCGATCCCAGGTGCGGAGGCTCCGAACTGCATCGACGGCATCACCTTCCTGCGCGCCTTCAACGACGGCCGTCTGGACAAGGTGGGCAAGAGAGTCGTGGTGGTAGGCGGGGGCGATACCGCGATGGACGTCGCGGCGGTGGCGCGCCGGCTCGGCCACATCACGCGCGATCCGGAGGAGTCGGCGCCGAAGGACCCCGTCCTCGGCCAGATGGAACAGGATGTGGCCGCGGCGGCGCAGCAGGAGGGCGCCGACGTGCTCATCGCCTATCGCCGGACGGTCGAGGAAATGCCGGCCACCAAACACGAAGTGGAGGCGGTTACGCGCGAGGGCGTGCGCATCATGGCCTGCGTCGCGCCGGTGTCGGTGGTGCGCAGCGCCGATGGGCGCGCCACCGCGTTGCGCGTGGTCAAGGTCGACTGGGTCAACAAGAAAATGGTGCCGCAGGCCGGGTCCGAATTCGACATCCCCTGCGACCTGCTGGTCTCCGCCCTCGGCCAGACGGTGGACTTTACCGGCCTGGAGGAATTCAAGAACGAGCGCGGACTGGTCAGCGCGGACAAGAACTACCAGGTCGCGGGCAAGCCGGGCGTGTTCACCGGCGGCGACATCGTCAAGCCGCACCTGCTGACTACCGCCATCGGCCACGCCTGGATCGCCGCCGAGGGCATAGACCGCCATCTCAAGGGCGAGGCGCTGGAAAAACGGCCGAAGATCGATGTGCACTACTTCGACCTCCAGCGCAAGATGATCGAGAAGGGCCTCAAGTTCGAACAGTCGCATGAGCCGCTGCGCGGAACCGACGCCTCGAACATCGCCGTGCACAACTACGACAACCGCTCCGACCGGTATGTGGTCACGCACGAGGAGCTGTTCCTCGGTCACTTCCCTTATACGCCGCGCATCGAGCGCCAAATTGTCCACCTCGACGAGAAGAGCGCCGTAGGCAACTTCGAGGAGCGCATCGTCGCGCTCACCGAAGCGCAGGCGCAGGCCGAGGCGGCGCGCTGCATGAGCTGCGGGCAGTGTTTCGAGTGCGACAACTGTATCGTCTATTGCCCGCAGGCGGCGGTGAAGAAGGTACCCAAGGCGCAGGCGACTACCGGTCGTTATGTCTATACGGATTACGCGCGCTGCGTCGGCTGCCATATCTGCATGGATGTCTGTCCCACCGGTTACATCAAGATGGGGCTTGAGGTGTAGACGCCGCAGCGCACGCAACCGCCGGCGAGGAACCGGCGCAATTCCAACCAACGCAATACACAGGAGCAACAACAGTGTCGAGTACCAGCGAACCAGCCAGCGCCAAAATCACTTTTCGCCGATTCAAGGACGGCGACGGGAAATGGAAGCGCTGGCAAGAGCAGATTTTCGATGCGGACCACTCGCACAAGTGCCCCACCTACATCCAGGCCACGCCACCTTGCCAGGGCAGCTGCCCCGCGGGCGAGGATATCCGCGGCTATCTGAATATCGTGCGTGGCATCGAGAAGCCGCCGACCGGCCAGGGCTGGCAGGAATACGCGTTTCGCCGCCTCGCCAGCGCCAACCCGTTCCCTTCGGTAATGGGCCGGGTATGCCCGGCGCCGTGTGAGTCCGGCTGCAACCGTAACGAGATCGAGGATTTCGTCGGCATCAACTCGGTGGAACATTTCATCGGCGACAACGCGATCGCCAACAATTTCGGCTACGACAAGCCGGCGCAGACGAGCGGCAAAAAAGTGGCGGTGATCGGCGGCGGACCGGCGGGGCTGTCCTGCGCCTACCAGCTCGCACGCAAGGGGCATGAAGTCACGGTATTCGACGAGCATCCGGAACTCGGCGGCATGATGCGCTACGGCATCCCGGGCTTTCGCACACCGCGCAAGATTCTCGATGCGGAAATTCAGCGCATTCTCGACCTCGGCATACGGACGCGGCTTTCCTGCCGCATCGGCACCGATGTCACCATGGATGAGATCCGCGCGGAGTTCGACGCGGTGTTCCTCGGCCTGGGCGCGCAGACCGGACGACCGCTTCCCTGCGACGGCAACGAGGCGCCGAACGTCGTCACCGCCACCG
>JAJZUN010000197.1 GCA_021848555.1 Pseudomonadota bacterium
GCGCTGCAATTCCTCCACCCGTACCTCGACTTCCACACCATTCCGCTGCACCATGGCAGTCTTCGGCGCCAGTTCCGCCAGCGCCTCGATCGCCTTGCGCGCCCGGTCCATAGCCATGTGTTCCAGCGCATGACCCAGGCTGAACAGGAACAGCAGCAGCGCGCCTTCTTCCCAGGCGCCGAGCGCCGCCGCCCCGGCCGCCGCGACGATCATCAGGGTATCGATGTCGAAGCGGCGAGCCTTCACGCTTTGCCAGGCATCGCGCAGGGTATAGAAACCGCCCGCCGCGTAGGCGCCCAACAACAGGCCGAGCGACAGGCCGCGCGGGGCGTCGGCGAGACCTGTAAGCCAGCCGGCCAGCAACAGCGAACCGGCAACGCCGCTCAAAATAAGCTCGCGATGTTCGGCGAACCATCCGGCCTCATGGCCTTCCTCCATGACGGAATAACCGAGTGCCTGGATGCGCCGGAGAATTGCCGGACGCTCAATTTTCTCGCCGTCGAATTCCAGGCGCAAACGTTCCGCGGTGTAGCTCACGGAAGCTTCCAGCACGCCGTCCGTGCGTTGCAACGCGTGTTCGATCACCGTGGCGCAGGTAGGGCAATCCATGCCGTCGATGCGCAGGGTCTCGTGACGATAGCGATTGGCGATCCTGGCGCCGGCGGTTTGCGCCAGCTCACGCACCCGACTCACGCTGAACCGCTGCGGGTCGTAGTGCAGGCACAGGCGGGCGCTATCGTCTTCGCGAACCAGGTGTACCTTTTCCAATCCTTCGGCCTGCAGCAGCGCGATCAAACGTGCTACACAAGCATCGCGCTCGCTCGGAATATCCGGCAAGACCAGGGACAAGTCCAGTTTAAGTTTTTCAGCCATGAGGCTACTCCTTGTAGAACCAATCGATTGCAGCGGAAGCGATGGGCGCTTGCAAAATTGCGTGATTGAGATTCAGGCCCCAACAATCTGAACGGCAGATCTGGTGGCCTGAATTACTCCTTGATGATTTGGAACGTCCTCTCCGCAAGCTTCCTGTCTCCATGGTACAGCTCGATCGTATCCGTTCCAGGCTGGGGCTCCCCAATGCAGTGGTCCTCCTCCTTTGACACCGGAAAGCGGCCTCCGATGTGACGCGTTTCACCGACCCGGACCTTGAGAACCGAGTCGTTTTGATAGACAACTCGACCGGTGTCCCGTAAGACACATGCGTTGGTGGATCTCAGAATAACTCTGATGTCCACCGTGGCATCCGGGGGATTCCCGTGGACTACGAACCTGACGCCATAGGCGAGGCCCGGCCGGATCGGAATGCGGGTCGTCTGCGACGAGAGCTGAAGCCCCTTTGCTGCTCCGAGTTTGGCGCCAACGCTAGACGTTTCGTCAGGTTCAGTTCGTACGCTGTAGTATCCAAGTATCCCGAACCCCGTGATTTCGATGCTGTTCACCGCTGTTTCTTGATTTGTTGCGCAACTGGACACAAGGAACATGCCGATGACAACGAAGATCCTTGAAAAATTCTTCATTACGTCCTCCCACTGGATCACGCCGACATCTCGGCTTTCCGATGAAACGGCCAATACTCCCTCCGCCGAAGATCCTTACAGCCAAATCCCCCCGCCCAGCAAAGGGTTTGACCGCAGAGAGACTTTGAGGAATTTCTTTCTTGTATGCTTTCCGTGCTCACCCTCTAGTATTAATTCGAGTCTCGGACGTGGCATAACACAGCAGACACGTGTACGAGTGAAACCGGGAACCTGAAAAACGGGAGGACTCCGGCCGCGACTCAAAAGTCGGTATTCGAGCGAGCAGCATGGGCCGAATCGATGCCGTCATCCTTGTGCTGGTTGCTTCGTTTCCCCTTCAGGTGTAACCATCCGGGTGCGTGGTGTGAGGACAGTAGGCCAAACATGATTAATGAGACAAGTATGCCCAACGTGTACATCCCATATCCAATGGCGAGACCGATGGAGGCGGTCGCCCAGAGCGTAGCGGCGGTCGTGAGCCCGACAATGCTGCCTTGGTCTTTCATGATGACCCCTGCCCCGAGGAATCCGACACCCGTGACGACACCGGCGGCGATGACGTGCGGGTTGTTGCCGCCCGTGATATGCGTCGCGATGAGCGCAAAAACGCAAGCACCCAGTGACACCGCGCCGTAGGTTCGAATGCCCGCTTCACGGCCGTGCTGTTCCCGCTCCGAGCCGACAAACGCGCCCAGCGCGACCGCGATCAGCACCCGCAACGCCATCAGCGCTTCCACATTCCAGTCCATGCTCTGTCCTTTCCGTATCCTCTACAGTCGCATCTCCACGGACTTTCGGCCCGCCGGCTCCACCTGGATGGTCGAGTGGTCGAGCTTGAACTCGTCTCTGAGGACCGCTGCCAGCCGGTCCACTACGGTCACCGCGACTGACGGTAGCAGTCCGTCGGCCACCACGACGTGCGCGCTGAGCGCATCAATGCCCGAGGTGATGGTCCAGACGTGCAGGTCGTGGACCGATGCCACGCCCTCGACGCCGAGCATCGCCCGCTCCACCACCGCCAAGTTGATGTGCGCCGGCGTGGCTTCCAGCAGAATGTTCACCGCCTGCGTCATCAGCTTCCAGGTGCGCGGCAGAATGAACAGGCCGATCACGACGCTGAAAATCGGATCGGCGTAGAACCAGCCGGTGGCCCACATGATTGCGCCTGCCACCAGGACGCCGATCGAACTGAGCAGGTCGCTGACGACTTCGAGGAAAGCGCCCTGCATGTTCAAGCTCTCCTTCGCCGTGCGGCGCAGGAGCCAGATACCGATCAGGTTGACGATGAGCCCGACTGTCGCCACGGCGAGCATCGGCAAACTGGACACTTCGGGCGGCTCCCGGAATCGGCCGTACGCTTCGTACAGGATATAAAACGACACCAGGAACAGCACCATCGCATTGGTGAACGCTGCGAGGATTTCGACCCGGTAGTAGCCATAGGTTTTCAAGGGCGTCGACGGTTTCGTGGACATCCACGAGGCAAACAGGGCCAGTCCGAGGCCGCCCACGTCCGTCAGCATGTGGGCGGCATCCGCAAGCAGTGCGAGACTGTTCGTCAGAAGCCCGCCCGCGACTTCGATGCAGAAGTACGTAAAAGTCAAACTGAACGCGATCCACAGCAAACGGCGATTCCGGGCGGTGCCGGACACCAGAGTGCTCACGCTGGCACTGCTCCGCCGGCGGCCGTCGTTTTTCCGCCGGAGCGATCTGACGCATCCTTGTCCACGAACGCAAGCAGCCGCAATGCGTTGGCGACGACGAGGAGGGTAGAGCCCTCGTGAAAAATCACCGCGGTGCCAATGTTTAAACCCGCGATCGTCGCCGGAATAAGCAGCGCCACGACACCCAGGCTCACCCAGAGATTCTGTTTGATGATGCGGCTGGTGGCACGGCTGAGCGCCACAGCAAACGGCAGCTTGGTGATGTCATCGGCCATCAGCGCCACATCGGCCGTCTCGAGCGCGACATCCGAGCCTGCGGCGCCCATGGCGATGCCGACCGTGGCATTGGCCATGGCGGGTGCGTCGTTGACGCCATCGCCGACCATGGCAACCTTGCCGGCCTCGTCGCGTAGCGCTTTGATGGCGCCGACCTTGTCTTCGGGCAACAGGTCGCCGCGCGCTTCGGTCAAGCCCACGCTCTTGGCCACCGCCTCGGCCACGCGCTGGTTGTCACCGGAGATCATGATCAGTCGCTCGATGCCGATGGCGCGCAGCCGCGCCATGACACCGGCTGCCTGGGCTCGCGGCGTGTCCATCACGCCCAGCACACCGAGGTAAGCCTCACCCCGGCGCACGATCATCGTGGTGCGCCCGGCAGCGACCTGCTGCGCGTTCGCCTCGGCGAGCGCAGGGGGCACCCGTGCGCCCGCGATCTCGTCAAACAGGGCGGGCTTGCCGATGTAAACATCCGAACCGTCCAAAGTGGCCTTGATGCCGCGCCCGGTAATGCTTTCAATCGCTTGGGCCGCAGCCACCGTTGCCTCCGCGCCGAGCCGCTCGCGGGCGCCCGCGACGATCGCCGCGGCAAGCGGATGGTCGCTCTGCTGCTCGACCGCGAGCGCCACGCGCAGCAGCTCCGCTTCCGTGATGCCCTCGGTGGCCAGCACGTCGGTAAGCCGCGGCTTGCCCTCGGTCAACGTCCCGGTTTTGTCGAAGGCAATCGCGGAGAGCGTGCCCAGGTTCTCTAGCGCCGCGCCCCCCTTGATCAGCACACCCGAACGGGCCGCACGCGCCACGCCGCTCAGCACGGCGCTCGGAACTGAGATGGCGAGCGCACAGGGACTCGCGGCGACGAGCACCGCCATTGCGCGATAGAAGCTTGCCGAGAACGGCTCGTCAATTACCACCCACGCAAACAGCATCAGTAGAGCAAGCGCCAGTACGCACGGCACAAACACGCGTTCGAAGCGCTCGGTAAATTGCTGCGTCGGCGATCGCTGCGCCTCGGCCTCGGTAACCATCCGCACGACGCGCGCGAGCGTCGTCTGTGAGGCCTGGCGCGCGACCTTGACTTCAAGCGCACCCGTCCCGTTGATCGTGCCGGCAAAGACGCGATGCTCGGGCGCAGCGCGGTCGAAGCGGGCGAGCTCGGAATCGGGGTCGCTCGCGGCACGCTTGTCCACCGGGACGCTTTCGCCGGTGATGGGCGCCTGGTTGACGCTGCTCACGCCCGCCACCACGATGCCGTCGGCCGCGAGCCGCTCGTTCGGCCGCACGATGATCACGTCGCCCGGCACGAGGCTCTCGACCGGCACCTCCTCGGTTCGGTCGCCGCGCTTGACCAGCGCTTTCTCGGGCGCCAACTCGGCGAGGGCTTCGATCGCCCGGCGCGCCCGGCCCATCGCCCAGCCCTCGAGCGCGTGCCCGAGGCTGAACAGAAACAGGAGCAGCGCGCCTTCGACCCATGCGCCCAGCGCTGCAGCCCCCGCCGCGGCGACCAGCATCAGGGTGTCGATCTCGAAGCGTCTGGCGCGCAGGTTGTCGATCGCCTCGCGCAAGGTGAACCATCCGCCGAAGCCATAGGCCGCCACGTAGAGCGCCGTGGGAAGCAAGACAGGGCCCGTTTGAAACCGGCCCAGCAGCCAGCCCGAGAGCAGGAATGCACCGGTGATCAGCGAGAACGCAAGCTCGGTGTTCTCGCCGAAGAGGCCGCCGTGCGCATGCCCGTGCGCCTTGGCGCCCTCGGTCTGCCCGGGCTTTTGGGGATGCTCTTGATCGCCGGCTGGCTGCGCCTGATCGAGGCTTTGTTGTGGCGGCGCGCGATCTTTGGGGCCGGCAGCGCCGGTGCGCAAGTCATCGGCGGCGATACTCAGGCCGCGAGCCCGAAGCTCCGCGGCCAGCGCATCGAGGTCGGCTTGGCTGCGGTCGAACTCTATCCGCAGCGTTCCGGACGGTGACACCTCTGCCTCGAGGACGCCCGCAAGTTGGCGCAGTCGCGCCGCCAGGCTCCGCGCCGCGCGCGCATGCGGCGGTGGAGACAGCAGCGCGCACAGATGACCGAAGCGCCCTGTGATCTGCGCACCCGCAGCCAGGGCCAGTTCGCGCACTCTTGCCAGCGAAAGACGATCGCGGTCGTAGTGAATGCAAAGTTGCGCGGGGGCAGTACCGTGAGCCGCCACGATATGCGCTTCGGCGAGCCCTACGCGCGCGCGCAGCATACCGGCGAGCGTTCGCACGCAGCGATCACGTGCATCAGGCGCTTCCGGTAGCAACAACGGAAGGTCCAGTTTCAGTTTCGAAAGACCATTGCTCACGGCCCATATCTCCAATTACGCAACAATGAGCCAGATCGCCCAAATATAGATGACGATGACGCTTGCCGATGAAGCAGTTCCGGCCCGGCATGTGAGTCAGGAAAAACCCGTTGAAGATTAGGCAATCCGCCAGTGTGATTCATCGGCCGCCAA
>JAJZUN010000198.1 GCA_021848555.1 Pseudomonadota bacterium
GGCTTCGCGCCCGGCCTCGACCGCCTTCTTCATCGCCTGCGCCATCAGCACCGGATTTTTCGCCGCCGCCACCGCGGTGTTCATGAGCACGCCGTCACAGCCCAGTTCCATCGCGATCGCGGCATCCGAAGCGGTGCCCACGCCGGCATCGACGATCACCGGCACCTTGGCGTTTTCCAGGATCAGCTGCAGGTTCCAGGGGTTGAGTATGCCCATGCCCGAGCCGATCAGCGAGGCGAGCGGCATCACCGCGACGCAGCCGATTTCTTCCAGCCGCTTGGCCAGGATGGGATCGTCGCTGCAATACACCATCACTTTGAATCCTTCCTTGACCAGGGTCTCCGCGGCCTTGAGCGTTTCCACCATGTTGGGGTACAGGGTCTTCGGATCGCCCAGCACTTCCAGCTTCACCAGTTCGTGCCCGTCGAGGAGTTCGCGCGCCAGGCGCAGCGTGCGCACCGCATCGTCGGCGGAGTAGCAGCCGGCGGTATTGGGCAGATAGGTGTATTTCGACGGCGGCACCGCGTCGAGCAGCGAAGGCTCGTTCGCGTTCTGGCCGATATTGGTGCGGCGGATGGCCACGGTCACGATCCGGGCCCCGCTCGCCTCGATGGCGCGGCGGGTTTCGTCGAAGTCCTTGTACTTGCCGGTGCCGATGAGCAGGCGCGAGTCGTAGGACTTCCCGGCGATGACTAATGGATCGTTCATGGGTGCTCTCGCTGTTCTACCGCAGGGTTCTGTGGATCCGCAGATCAGCCGCCGCCGACCGCGACCACGATCTCCAACTGGTCGCCGTCGGCCAGCGCCGTCTGCGCGAAGCGGCTGCGCGGAACGATCTCGCCGTTGCGCTCCACCGCGACGCGCTTGCCCGCGAGTTGCAGGCGCTCGAGCAAGGCTGCGATGTCCGTGTCCGGTTCGAAGCGCCGGGCGGCGCCGTTGACGTTGACTTCAATCACTCTGGGGACCTGTATGAACTGGCGGATTCCGCGGCAAACGGGCTGCAGTAATTCTACTGATTTTACGACACTTAGCGCCATCGGTCATCATCGAATCGCATGCGGCGGCCGCACGCCGATGTTGCGTCAAACCGCAGGTGAGCGCCTGCTTCGCAGCGCGAGCATCAGCAGCGCGGACGCGGAGAATGCGGCGCCGGCGTAGAAGGTCACCCCCGGTCCCAACCGGTCCCACAGAAAGCCGGCGAGCACGCTGGCGAAGAGCATGGCGATGCCGCTCGCCAGGTTGAAAAAGCCGAACGCCGTGCCGCGCAGCTGCGCCGGCGCGGTATCGGCGACCATGGCCGCCAGCAGGCCCTGGGTTGCGCCCAGATGCAAGCCCCATAGCGCCACCCCCAGTGCAACCGCTGCCAGCCCCTGCGCCTCGGCCAGGACCAGGTCGGCGGCGATGAGCACGACGAGCCCGGCTGCGAGCAGCTTCAGATGGCTCATGCGGTCGGCGAGTTTTCCCAGGGGATAGGCGGAGAGCGCATACACCAGGCTCATCACCACCAGCACCAGCGGCGCATAAGCATCGGGCAAACCCTGCTGCTGCGCGCGCAGGATGAGAAACGCCTCGCTGAACCGGGCGAGCGTGAACACGGCGCCCGCGGCGACCACGAACCAGTAGGCGCCGCTCAATTCGGACAAAGTCTTCCATCGAATCGGCATCGCCGGCTTCGGTTTCCCCGTGTGCCCACCGGGATCTTCCACGCCGAACACCAGCAGCAGAACCGATATGAAAGCCGGAATCATGGCATACCAGAACACCGCTCTGAAGTCACCCGCCCACGCCAGCATCAGCCCCACGCCGAGCAGGGGGCCGAGGAAAGCGCCCACCGTGTCCAGCGATTGGCGCAGGCCGAAGGCCGCGCCGCGCAACTCCGGCGGCGCCAGATCTGCGACCAGGGCGTCGCGCGGCGCGCCGCGTATGCCCTTGCCGATGCGGTCGATGAAGCGCGCGGCGAGCACCCAGTTCACCGTCAGCGCCAGCGCGAACAGCGGTTTGGACAGGGCACCCAGGCCGTAGCCGATCACGGCGAGCGCCTTGCGCTTGCCGGTGTAATCGCTGAGCACGCCCGAGAACACCTTGACGATCAGCGCGGTCGATTCGGCTATGCCTTCGACCACGCCCACGGCGAGGGCCGTGGCGCCCAGGCTCGTGACCATGAACACCGGCAGCAGGCTGTGTATCAGTTCGGACGAAATATCCATGAACAGGCTCACGAAGCCGAGCATCCAGATGCCGCGCGGAAGAATGGGCGAATTCCTCAAGAGGCGCCAGACCTAGCGCCCGAAGCGCTTCACCACGGTCATGAGTTCGTCTATCGCCGCCTCGCCCTTGCCGGAGCGGATCGCGGAGCGCACGCAGCCTTTGGTATGGTTCTCCAGAAGCTGCAGCGCGAGCGCGTCCAGCGCGGACTGGATCGCCGAGATCTGCGTCAGCACGTCGACGCAGTAGCGGTCCTCCTCGACCATTTTCGCCACGCCGCGCGTCTGCCCCTCGATCCGGTTCAGGCGCTTCAGCAGCGCCGACTTATTCGGCTGCACCACCGGATGGTCCGCGTGGTGCGCGCACTCCTCAGCCTCAGGGCGCGACTTCAAATCCGGCTTCCTCGACGCTGCGCTTCAACTGCGCGACCTGCACCTTGCCCGGGTCGTACTCCACGACCGCGCTGTTCTTTTCCAGGGACACGTCGGCTTTTGCCACGCCATCGAGCGCCTTCAAAACGTTGCCCACGCTGCGCACGCAGCCGCCGCAGGTCATGCCGGAAATGCCCAGGGTTACGGTTTCCATATCGATCTCCTATTGCTCATCAGTTGATTTGACCACCAGAAATCTAGCCGCGGCGCCAGCGCCGCAACAGCAGGGAATTGCTGACCACGGACACCGAAGACAAGGCCATCGCCGCCCCGGCAATCACCGGGTTCAGCATCCCGGCCGCCGCGAGCGGAATGCCGAGCACGTTGTAAATAAAGGCGAAGAACAGGTTTTGCCGGATTTTCTTCAGCGTGGCGCGCGACAGGCTGATGGCGTCGACCACCGAAAGCAAGTCGTTGCGCATCAGCGCGATATCCGCCGCTTCGATGGCCACATCGGAGCCGGCGCCGATGGCGAAGCTGACGTCGGCCGCGGCCAGCGCGGGCGCGTCGTTGACGCCGTCGCCGACCATCCCGACCACCTGCCCCGCGGACTTGAATTCGGCCACCGCAGCGGCCTTGTCGCCCGGCAGGACCTGGGCCTTGTAATCGGCGACGCCGGCGGCATCGGCGATCGCCTTCGCCGTCTCCGCATTGTCGCCCGTCAGCATCACCACCGCTATGCCCATGCCCCGCAATTTCCCGACTGCTTCACGCGAGCTGGCGCGCAGCTTGTCCGCGATCGCAAGATAGCCGAGGACGCGCCCGCCGCCGCCGACCGCGATCACCGTTTTGCCCTGCTCGACCAGCGGCCGGATCGCCGCCGCGTCTATGCTCAATCCCGATTCCGTGAGATACGCCGGCGCGCCCAGGAGCAGCGTTTGCTCACCGCCCAGTGCGGGAACGTCGAGCACTCCCTGCACGCCCTTGCCGGTGACGGAATGGAAGTCGCGCATCGGTACTGAAGCGATGCCCTGCTGTTTCGCATACTCGAGCACCGCGTGCGCCAGCGGATGCGCCGAACCGGATTCGAGGCTGGCCGCCGCCGCGACCAGATCCTGCGACGAGAATCCGGCCGCGGGAACGACGTCCGTCACCACCGGCCTGCCCTCGGTGAGCGTGCCGGTCTTGTCGACGATCAGCGTGCGTATTTTCTCCGCCTGTTCCAGCGCCACCGCGTTCTTCACCAGCACACCGACCTGCGCGCCGCGCCCGGTGCCGACCATGATGGCGGTCGGCGTCGCCAGGCCGAGCGCGCAGGGGCAGGCGATGACCAGCACCGCGACCGCATTCACCAGCGCCGGCGCCAGCTCCCCGCCGATTCCCCACCACAGCGCGAAGGTCAGCGCGCTGATCGCGACCACCACCGGCACGAACACGCCCGCCACCTGGTCCGCCAGCCGCTGGATCGGCGCCTTGGTCCCCTGGGCTTCGCGCACCAGGCGGATGATGCCGGCGAGCATGGTCGCCGCGCCCACGCCTTCGGCCCGGCAGCGCAACAGTCCCTGCTGGTTGAGCGTACCCGCGTACACCTTGTCCCCGCTGCGCTTGCCGACCGGCAGGCTCTCGCCGGTGAGCATGCTCTCGTCGACGCCGGACTCTCCGCTCGCGACCAGGCCGTCTACGGGTATGCTCTCGCCGGAACGGACCACAAAGATGTCGCCCTTCTGCATGCTCGCGACCGGCACCTCCTGAAGCGCGCCGTCGCGCTCCACGCGCGCAGTCTTGGGCTGCAGGCGGACGAGCGCCTCGATCGCGGCCGAGGTGCCCAGCTTGGCACGCGCTTCGAGCAGCTTGCCCATCAGGACCAGGGTGATGATGACCGCGCTCGCCTCGAAGTAGACATGCTGATGCTGCAGCCCGAACAAGGTGACGACTGCGGAAAGGCCCCAGGCCGTGCTCGTTCCCAGCGCCACCAGCACGTCCATGTTGGAGCCGCCGCCGCGCAGCGCCTTGTAGCCGCCGACGTAGAAACGCCGGCCGATCCAGAACTGCACCGGCGTGGCAAGCGCAAGCTGCAGCCAGCGCGGCAGCAGTTCGCTGTGCAAGGAACCAAACTCGAGAACATCTGCGCCAGCAACGGCAGGCTGAGCGCGACTGAAATCCAGAACAGCCGCAGCTCCGCCCGGTAGAGCCCGGCACGGCGCGCCTTTTCCTCCGCGGCGTTCGCCTCGACGCGCTCGCTCGCCTCGTAGCCGGTGTTGCGGATCACCGCGACCAACTGCTCGGGCGTGGCCAGCCCCGGCAGGTAGCGGATGCGGGCGGTCTCGCTGGCGAAATTGACCGACGCGTTCACAGCCTCGAGTTTGTTCAGCGCCTTTTCGATGCGCGCTGCGCAGGCGACACAGGTCATGCCATAAACCCGGAACTCGGCCGTCTGCACCGGCACCGAATAGCCGGCGCGCTTGATCGTCTCGACCACGGCGGCGGGCGAATTCAGGTCAGGTTGCAGCGTCACCTGGGCGGATTCCGCGGCAAAGTTTACGTTCGCCACCACGCCGGGCAGCTTGTTCAGGCTTTTTTCGATGCGTGCGGCGCAGGCGGCGCAGGTCATGCCCGCCAAAGGCAGGTCCAGGCGAATTGCAGGAGGTGTTTGCATGCGTGCGGCCGCCGAACAGGATCAGGTAGTGGCCGCATAATATACCCTATATGGGTATTTGTCAAATACCCCTAACGGGTATGGCCCCGGGGCCGAGCCGGGCCGCGCTCAGTCGACAGGGATCGCCTGCGCCGAAGTCGTGAACGCGATCGACCTTCCCACGGGGAGATTGGCGTGGAAACCTTCCACGACCGGATGGCTCGCGGGCTTGTCCGCTTTCCAGACGATCACGAAATTCGCACCCGAACCGCCGGTGTCATCGCTGCGCGGGACGAAGATCTCGTAAGTCGCCATCGGACCCAGGGTCTTCGGCGACGGCAGGTACTGGCGCAGCTTCTTGCCGTCGGTGTCGAAATATTGGGCGGAAGTGACCTGAATGGCCTTTTCCGGATCGGTGTTGCGTATGCTCACCGAGACCGAAACGAGCGTCTTCATCGGCTGTCCCGCGCGATCCGTTTCGCCATGCCATATGTGCGAGTAGACCGGCAGATACAGGGTTTGACCCAGCGATCGTCCCGGCGGCGTCTGGCCGAGGGCAAGACTGCTGCAAAGCGCGAACAGGATCGCCGAAAACGTCGCGAACTTCATGGTGTCAGCCTCGTCCGAACAGGAAATGTCCAGACAATATATTGGCGAACGCGCGGCATGGCAACCCAAGATAGGCAAGTGCCGGATACGCCGGCCCGGC
>JAJZUN010000199.1 GCA_021848555.1 Pseudomonadota bacterium
GCCTTTGTGAAACGTTTCATCCCGCAGTCCTACGGCAGCCTCAATATAGTGGGACACGGCTCTTACTGCGGCGGCGCTTATCGCAGCGGCTCGGGGGCGATGTTCGGCGATATGAAGAAAATGCCGCACGCCAAGCCGGATCTTGAAAATGCCGAGTTCTGCATATTCATCGGCACGGCGCCCGGCAATGCCGGCAACCCGTTCAAGCGGCAGGGCACGCTGATTGCCAAGGCGCGTTCGGGCAATCGGAAGTTCGACTACGTAGTGGTCGATCCGGTGCTGACCAACGCCGAGAGCCTGGCCGCGGGCGACCGCAGCCGCTGGGTGCCGATCAAGCCCGGCACCGACAGCGCGCTGGCGATGGGGATGATACGCTGGATTATCGAGCAGGAACGCTATGACCGGCACTACCTGGTACAGCCCAACCGTAAGGTGGCAGAGGCAGCCGGCGAGGCGAGCTGGAGCAACGCCACCCACCTGGTGATTGTCCAGCCCGGCCATGCGCGTGACGGCCGCTATTTGCGCGGCTCCGATTTGGGCATGATTTTCTCCGATGAGCAGCGTTACAAAGACAAGGACCCTTACGTCGTTTACGATCCGGTGGCGAAGAGGCCTGTTGTCCACACCAAAGCCGAAGGTGAGGCAGAGCTGTTCTTTGACGGCGAGGTACGGGTCGGTGCGGATACGCTCAAGCTCAAAAGCGCGATGAGCCTGCTGCGCGAAGAGGCCTTGAAGCACAGCCTGGCCGACTATTCCGCCGCCTGCGGCGTGCCGGTGGAGGTCATCGAGGGACTGGCGCGCGAATTCACCAGCCATGGCAAACGCGCCACTGTCAACACACATGGCGGCATGATGTCAGGCAGCGGATTTTACAACGCCTATGCGGTGGTGATGCTCAACACCCTGGTCGGCAATCTCAACCGCAAGGGTGGTACCCTGATCAACGCCGGCGGTTTCAAGGACGCCGGGGAAGGGCCGCGCTACAACCTCGACAGCTTTGCCGGCAAGGTCAAACCGAGGGGAATTCCGCTCGGACGCAACGTGGCATATGAAAAGACGAGCGAGTTCAGGCGCAAAAAGGAAAGCGGCAAGGCCTATCCGGCACAGGCGCCATGGTATCCAAACGCGCCGGCGCTGGCGACGGAGTGGTTGACCGGCGCCATCAACGGCTACCCCTATACGCTCAAGGCCTTGATCCTGTGGAGCAGCAATCCGCTCTACGGCGTGACGGGTCTGCACGCGCAGATCGGAAAAGATCTGGCCGATCCGAAAAAGCTGCCGCTGATCGTGGCGATCGATCCCTTCATCAACGAAAGCTCGGCCCTGGCCGACTATATCGTGCCGGATTCGCTGATGTATGAAAGCTGGGGTTGGGCCGGCGCCTGGGGCGGGGTGGCGGTCAAGATGAGCACGGCGCGCTGGCCGGTGGTCGAGCCTCGGGCCCAGAAGCTGCCGGACGGGCAGGCGATCGGCATGGAGACCTTTTTCCTGGCGCTGGCCAAGGCCATGGAACTGCCGGGCTTCGGCCCGGCCGGCCTAGCCGACCTGGAGGGCAATTCCTTCCCCCTGGAGCGGCCTGAGGACTGGTATCTGCGCGGTGGCGCAAATGTCGCGTGGGCCGGCAAGACACCGGTGCCGGAGGCGAGCGACGAGGACATCGAGCTGTCCGGCGTGGCCCGTATCCGTCCCCTGCTGGAACAAACGCTCAAGCCCGAGGAATGGCGCAAGGTGGCCTTTGTGCTGGCGCGGGGCGGACGTTCGCAGAACTACAAGGAAATGTTCGGCCTACGCTTGCCGCCCCCGGCCGATTCCAAAGCGCATGCCGCACCAACGAGCGCCGCCGTCCGCGGGGTGCCCGAGGACGCGCCTTACCCGCCGGATTGGGCCACGCATCGCTTCACCAAACCCATGATGCTGTACAACGAGAACGTCGGCACCGCCAAGAATAGTTTAACCGGCAAGCGTTTTTCAGGCAGCCCGTCGTGGCACGAACCGGCTTTCGCCAACGGTACGCCGGTACGCACGAAATACCCGGAGGCGGAATGGCCGTTGCAGTTGATTAGCTTCAAGTCGCCGTTGCAAAACTCCTACAGCATCGGTGCACGGCGCTTGCGCGGCATCCATCCCGACAACCCGGTGGCGGTGCATCCAAACGATGCTGTGCACCTGGGTTTGCGTAGCGGCGACAAAGTTTACCTTGAAACGCCGGGCGGGCGCGTCGCAGCGACGGTGATTCTGCGTCACGGCGTGCAGCGCGGCGTAGTGGCGGTAGAGCACGGCTTCGGCCATCGCGAGCTCGGCGCGCGCGCGCATCGCATCGGCGGGCAAACGCAGCCGCACGAAGCGGAGATTGCTGCCGGCGTCAATCTCAACGACATGGGGTTGAGCGACCCGACCTGCAGCGGACGCAGCGTGTTCGTCGACCCGGTGGCGGGATCCGCGGTGCGGCAAGGTTTGCCGGCGCGTCTGGTGCGGGCGTGACGTTACACTGGGCGCAGGCCGTCGGCCTCTGGCGCTACAGCGTCCCGGGGGGCTGTAGCCGCCGGGACTGCTAGGGCGCGGGAGGCTCGATCCCGGTCGTCATCAGCAGTCGGGCGATTTCCGCCGCCGAATGCACGCCCAGTTTTTCCATCGTGTTACGGCGATGCACCTGGACGGTCTTGTCGCTGATCCCCAGTTCGCGGGCGATGATTTTGTTGGGCTTGCCGGCGGCCATCAACTCCGCCACCTCGCGCTCTCGCGCGGTCAAAGCGGCCAGAGCGGTTTGTGCTGCGCGGGATTGCGTGCTGATCCGGCAGTCCTCGATGTTGCGCCGCACTGCGCGCGTAACCGCGTCGAGCAGCACCTGATCCTTGCACGGCTTTTCCAGGAAGTCGCAGGCACCGGTTTTCATCGCCTGTACCGCCATGGCTAAGTCCCCGTGGCCGGTCAGGAAAATGATAGGCAGGCGTACGCCATGATCTTTGAGCGTTTGTTGCAGTTCCAATCCGCTCATCAGGGGCATACGCACATCGAGCACCAGGCAGCCCGGCACATGCCCGCCATATCGGTCGAGAAAGTCATGCGCCGAGTCGAAAGACTCCACGCGCCATCCCGCCGAATCGAACAGATAAGCCAACGAGCGGCGCATCGCCGCGTCATCGTCGACAACAAAAATCACCGCGTCCCGTTCGTTCATGCGCCTCCAGATGGCTCCTCTTCAGGCAGGCTGAAGCATACCGTCAGTCCCGCATTGCCGTCATTTGCCACCGCGAATAGCGTTCCCCCAAGCGATTCGATAATGCCTTTGCTGAGCGACAGGCCCAAACCGAGGCCCTCGGGTTTGGTGGTGAAAAACGGTTCGAACAGGTGCGCGAACTGTTCGGGTTCCAGCCCGCAACCGGAATCGCGAACGGTGATGCGATAGGTGCTGGCTTCCATCCGGAACTGTACCTCGATCGGTTCGTGCGCATGGCCGGCGGTCTGCTGCGCATCCAGCGCGTTTTTCAGCAGATTGAGCATGACCTGCTGGATCTGCAGAGGGTCGGCTATCACCTTGGCCGCTTGTGTCGTGTCGGATCGCCAACTAACGTGCGCCTGCGGATGGGTGCCGCAAAACAGGGCGATGGCTTCACCCAGAACCGCAATCAGATCGACCGACTTTTGTTCGGATGCTCTTTTTTGGGCGAAAGCACGGATGTTCCGAATGATGCCTGCCGCCCGCTCGCTTTGTGCGACGATTTCGCCGGTTCCGTCCAGCAAAGGCCCCGGCTCCAAGCGGCCGGCCGTAATGCGCCGCGCCATGCCGCGGGCGAAGTTGCGGATCGCCGCCAGCGGTTGATTCAACTCGTGCGCAATCGCGCTTGCCATTTCACCCAGGATGGTTAGTCGTGCGGCATGGTCGAGCGTGGTTTGACGCAAGCGCGCCTCTTCCGCCATGCGGCGCTGTTCCTCCTGCGCGGCGCGCAGTTCGCGGGTGCGCCGACTCACCAGGTGTTCAACCCGCACGGTATGCATCGCCCAAGCGACCAATAAAGCCAGAATCAGCAGCAGCCAGCCCCAGTAGAGCCGCAGCAAGCCCTCGAAGGTCCATTGGCGCAAATAGGCATAGGGGCCGATTTTCAGTTCGCGGAACAGCTCGTCGACAACATGATAATCGGCGGGTACGGTCCAACTATAGCCATCCGCGGTACGCGGCATACGCAACAAGGCGATGGCCACTTGCTTGGACAGCTCCGCCGGAGTATGACGCAAAACGACAAACGGCCAGTCGGGATATAAGCGCGACGATGTTTGGCAGCGGAAGCCCTTGGTGGCGATCGGCGCCAGCACACGCAACTCACCGGCGCCGATCTCGCCGCTGCGGATCATTTGCTCAAGCAGACAAGCGCGAACGATGCCGGCGTCGGCTCGGCCTGCACGAACCGCATGCACAATGTTTTGAATCGGAAAACCCGTAAACTGCAGATTGGCGAGATCATGCTCAGGATCTACACCGGCTTCAAGCAATTCGCGCGCGGCGATCTGGTAGCCCCCGAATGCATCCGCGCCGACCGCCAGCACATGCTTGCTGGCCAGGTCCGCCAATGCGTGCAGGCGCGCTTCCTTGCGCACCACGATTGCCGATCCGATCGATTGCCTTGGCGACAGGGCCCAAGGCGACTCGATGGTCGCGATGCGGCTGGCGCCATCGCTATTTTCGAGGGCGACATAGTGGCCGCTATTGGTGATGACGAAATCAATGGTCTGTTCTTGCACCGCGCGCGTCAGTCCGGCCTGGTCGAAATCCAGCAGAATGAAACGATGGCCCGGAATGGCGGCTTCAAGCCAATTCCTGACATAGGACCAATCCTCCTGTACCGCCTCGGCGCCTTTATATGCCAGCACGCCGATCCGCACCGTAGTCGCGTTGCTTGCGTCCGCCTGAGGTGTCTGGAGCAGCAGCGCCACGCCCATCAAAAAAAAGCCAAGCCGGCAGAGTGGTCGCAGAAAGAGCATGTCATATATTATGGGTCTTCGAGAAGTAGTGCGGGTAAATCTAGGGGGGTAATCGCCCGGAAAGCCGCGCCGGGGCAGTGTAACTTCTTTTCTGCACAAAGCGCGTTGAGGCGGTTATTTTCGATTGAAGGGTTCACAATTACAAATTGGGCTAGGTTTTTCCGGTCATTCAGAACCACCGGACAGGCTCAGCGCGGGCCAAGAATCTTGGTAAGCATTTCTGGCGATGGCGCACCCTGTATCTTTTGCAGATTGCCGCCGGTGTCCTTGTAGAAAATGGTCGGGGTCGCGGAGGCACCGAGTTGCTCCATCAGATTCTGATTGGCGTCGAGCTGCGCGCGAACTGTTGCCGATATCTGGCTCAAGGGTTTGACGCCACCGCTGGCATGCCGTTGTTCGTGCTCGGCCAGGGCAACTTGCGGATCCTTGGCGGAGAGCAGGGCTGCCGCCTTGCCCGGGCTGGTGGGTCCGAGGATAGCCACGATGACGTGGCGCAACTGCACCTTGCCAGCCTTGACCCAGGGGCGAGCGTCGTTCCAGAACTTGTTGCAGTAGGGACAGTTCGGATCGGTAAAGGTGTAGATGACGCGCGGGGCGTTCTTGCTGCCATCGGCAATCCAGGTGATCTTCTCAAGCTGTTTCCAGATTTTCCCGGTTAGGGGCTTGCTGACCAGCCGGTTCAGCGGTTCCTGGCTCAGGTTGGCCCCTTTTGCGTCGATCATGCTGCCGACGATCGCCTGTTTGCCGTCGGCGGTCAGGTAGATGGCGAGCGGGCGCTGCTCGACCACTCCGGCATAGCCGGTCAACCCGCCTGGCGCATCAAAGGTCCCGATCATCTCGACACCTTGCGCTTCGAGCGCCTTGATCGGCGCCGGCCAGTCTTTCGCCTGTGCACCCAGGGTCATGCCGAGCAAGGCAAACAAAACGGCAAAC
>JAJZUN010000200.1 GCA_021848555.1 Pseudomonadota bacterium
CATCGCGGGCGGGCACACCTTCGGCAAGTGCCACGGCGCGGGCCCGGCCCCCCATGTGGGTCCCGAGCCGGAAGCGGCCGACATCGAGGAGCAGGGTTTCGGCTGGAAGAGCAGCTTCGGCACCGGCAAAGGCGGCGACACGATCAGCAGCGGCCTGGAAGTCACCTGGACCACCACGCCGACGAAGTGGAGCAACAATTTCTTCTGGAACCTGTTCGGCTACGAATGGGAGCTGACCAAGAGCCCGGCCGGCGCGCACCAGTGGACGCCGAAGGGTGGCGCCGGCGCCGGCACCGTGCCGCGTGCCCACGACAAGTCCAAGCGTATTGCACCGGCCATGCTGACCACGGATCTCGCGCTGCGTTTCGACCCGGCCTACGAAAAGATCGCGCGCCGCTTCATGGAGAATCCGGACGAGTTCGCCGACGCCTTCGCGCGCGCCTGGTTCAAGCTGACGCACCGTGACATGGGGCCGCGCGCACGCTATCTCGGCCCGGAAGTTCCGGCCGAAGATCTGATCTGGCAAGACCCGATCCCCGCGGTCAATCACAAGTTGATCGACGACAAGGACATTGCCGCCCTCAAGGGCAAGGTGCTGGCTTCGGGCCTCTCGGTCGCGCAACTGGTGTCGACCGCCTGGGCATCGGCGTCCACGTTCCGTGGTTCCGACATGCGCGGCGGCGCTAACGGCGCCCGCATCCGTCTGGCGCCGCAGAAGGATTGGGAAGTCAACCAGCCTGCCCAGCTGGCGAAGGTGCTCAAGACCCTCGAGGGTATCCAGAGCGAGTTCAACAAAGCCCAGTCCGGCGGCAAGAAGGTATCTCTGGCTGACCTGATCGTCCTGGCGGGTTGCGCAGGAGTTGAAAAAGCGGCAAAGAATGCCGGTGTCGAGGTGGTGGTACCGTTCTCGCCGGGCCGTATGGATGCCACGCAGGAGCAGACCGATGTCGAGGCCTTTGCCGTGCTGGAGCCGATCGCCGATGGCTTCCGCAACTACCAGAAGGCCAAGTACAGCGTCGCGGCCGAGGATCTGCTGGTGGACAAGGCGCAACTGCTGACGCTGACCCCGCCGCAGATGACGGCTCTGGTCGGCGGCATGCGCGTTCTGAACACCAACTTCGGACAGACCAAGCACGGTGTCTTCACCGACCGTCCTGAGGCGCTGACCAACGACTTCTTCGTGAACCTGCTCGATATGGGCACCACCTGGAAGCCAACCTCGGCAGACAAGGACCTGTTTGAAGGCAGTAATCGCAAGACGGGCAAACCGAAGTGGACCGGCACCCGTGTCGACCTGATCTTCGGCTCAAACTCCGAGCTGCGTGCCTTGGCCGAGGTCTATGCCGCGGCGGACGCGCAGAAGAAGTTTGTCCAGGACTTTGTGGCGGCGTGGAACAAGGCGATGAACCTGGATCGCTTCGACCTGGCATGATCTCAGCGGAAAGGCGTTACGGGTCCGATACCGAGTAGGCTGAAGGAAGGCAAGCTATGGCGGGCGATCTGGCTGCACCCAAACCCGGCTGGGCAGCGCTGTTGCGCGAGCACGCGCGCCTGCACACGCCTGCCACGCTGGGTTTGGGGCTCGCCCTGTTGGGCGTGCTGGCCTTGCTGATTCAGAGCCTGGTACAGCTCGCCGGCGGCAACGCCGCGCCGGGGCTGCGCCTGGCCATGCTCGGCGGGGCGGCCGGGTTCGCGACAACGGCGCTGGGTGCGCTGCCGGCACTGATGCTGCGCGCATTGCCGCAGCGCGTGGAGGACAGCCTGCTCGGGCTGGCGGCGGGAATGATGCTCGCCGCCAGCGCCTTCTCGCTGCTGCTGCCCGGGCTCGAAGCCGGCGCGGAAATCCTCGGCAGCAAGCCGCTCGGTGCCGGCGTGGTGGTGATCGGCATGGCACTAGGGGTGCTGCTGATGCTGGGCCTGGACGAATTCACGCCGCACGAGCATGAAAAGTCCGGCCCCTGCGGGCCGGGCTTCGAGCGCTGCGGCCGCATCTGGCTGTTCGTCTTCGCCATCGCCCTGCACAACCTGCCCGAGGGCATGGCGATCGGCGTGAGCTTTTCGCAGGCAGACATGTCAGTGGGTCTGCCGCTCACCACCGCGATCGCGCTGCAGGACATACCCGAGGGGCTGGCGGTGGCGCTGGCGCTGCGCGGTGCCGGCTTCGCGCCGGGATTTGCCGTGCTGGTGGCCGTCGCTACCGGCGTACTCGAACCGCTGGGCGCATTGCTCGGCGTCGGCTTGGCCAGCGGACTGGCCCTGGCCTATCCGGCCGGCCTCGGGCTCGCGGCCGGGGCGATGATTTTCGTCGTCTCGCACGAAGTCATACCGGAAACCCACCGCAACGGCCACCAGACCCCGGCAACCCTCGGCCTGATGACCGGCTTCGCCCTGATGATGGTGCTGGATACCACCCTGGGCTGAACTTTTTTTCACCAAGGAGAATCGACCATGAACGCCAAGAAAGCCAAGACCCCTGCGATCGACATCGGCATCAGCGCCGGCGAGCGCAAGAAAATCGCGCAGGGCCTGTCCGCCCTGCTCGCCGACAGCTACACGCTCTACCTGATGACGCACAACTTCCACTGGAACGTCACCGGACCGGACTTCAACAGCCTGCACCTGATGTTCATGGGCCAATACACCGAGCAGTGGAATGCGCTCGACGTCATCGCAGAACGCATACGCGCGCTCGGCCATCCGGCGCCGGGGACCTACAAGGAGTTCGTCAAGCTGGCCTCGATCAAGGAGGTCGAAGGCGTGCCCAATTCGAACGACATGATCCGCCACCTGGTCAGCGCCCAGGAAGCGACGGCGCGCACCGCGCGCAAGCTGTTCCCGCTGGTGAACGCGGCGAACGACCAGCCGACGGCCGATGTGCTGACCCAGCGCCTCGACGTGCACGAGAAGACCGCCTGGATGCTGCGCAGCCTGTTGGAGAAATAATGTGAGCCGCACTGCCCCTGCTTGGCGGGAGACGCCGCGCAGTGCAGGCCAAGTCGGTATTCAGCAATTATGGCGGACCCCGAGCGGGGCACGCGACACGGCAATCCGCCCGTATCGCTGGCCCGTCCGCTCCGGGTTGAACCGATGACCGCCCGCCTCCTCGCGCCCCTCGCCCAGTACGCAGCCGGGCAGCTCGGCATCGTGCGCGAGATCGAAGGCGGCGCCGACTTCATCGGCCGCCTGGCCGGCATGGGACTAGCGATGGGGGCGCAAGTCGAGGTTTTGCAGAATCTCGGGCGCGGTTCCCTGCTCGTGCGCGTGCGCGAAACCCGCATCGCCTTGGGCCGTGGCGAAGCTGCCAAAATACTGCTGGAAGAGGCGACGGGTGAACAATCCGCATCTACATAGCGGCGGCGCCGCTTCCGCTGCCAGGACTTTCCTGATCGGCCTTGCCGGCCAGCCAAACGTGGGCAAGTCCACCATCTTCAACCTTTTGACCGGGTTGAGCCAACACGTGGGCAATTGGCCCGGCAAGACCGTCGAGCGCAAGGAAGGCACGCTGGTCCACGGCGAGGCTGCGCTGCGCATCGTGGACCTGCCCGGGACCTACAGCCTGAGCGCGCACTCTTACGAAGAACAGGTGACGCGCGATTTCATCATGCAGGAGCATCCGGACATTATCGTAATGGTGGCCGATGCCTCGTCCTTGGAGCGCAACCTTTATTTGCTCGCCGAGCTTCTGCTATTGCCCGCTCCCGTAGTGCTCGCTCTCAACATGATGGATGTCGCCGCGGCGCAAGGCATCCGTGTGGAGCCGCATGTGCTGGAGGCGGCTCTGGGTCTGCCCGTCGTGCCGATGGTGGCGACCCGCAATCAAGGACCTGCCGAATTGGTTGCCGCCATCGACAGGCTGATGCACGATCCCGCGGACTTCCATCCCGTGCGACCGCAGATCGCCGCGCCGCACCGGGCGGTGCACCGGCAAGTCAGGCAACTGCTGGCGGGGCAAATCTCCCCGCCCTACGACCCGGATTGGGTCGCGCTCAAACTGCTCGAAGGAGATGCGGAAATTACGCATGAAGTGAGAGCCCGCGTCGACGAATCGGTCTGGTCCGCAATTGAAACCCAGCTGCGCGAGCACGAGGACGCAGTGCTGGACATCGCAAGCGGCCGCTATGAGTGGATCGGCCGCATGGTCGGAGCAGCCCTGATCCGGCCCCGCCTCGGTCAGATCAGTCTAACCGACCGCCTGGACCGGGTCGCGGTGCATCCGGTGTGGGGGCTGCTGCTCCTGTTCGGCGTCTTCGCGGCGGTATTCTGGCTCACTTTCGCCGTGGCTGCGCCAGTGCAGAAATGGCTGGACGTGGGCATGGTCGAGCCGGCGCGCGCGGCGGCGCGGGCCGCTTTCGCCGGCGCGCCGCCGTGGTTCGCCGCGCTCGTCGCAGACGGGCTGTTGGGCGGCGCCGGCCTCGTCCTCACTTTTTTACCCGTCCTCATCGTTTTCTTCGGCGCACTCGCTCTGGTGGAAGACACCGGCTACCTCGCGCGCAGCGCATACGTGATGGACCGTTTCATGCATGTGCTCGGCCTGCACGGCAAGAGCTTTCTGCCGCTCGTCCTCGGCTTCGGCTGCAATGTGCCCGCAGTGATGGGAGCGCGGGTCATCGAGTCGCGCAACGCTCGCTTGCTCACCATCCTGCTCGCGCCCCTCGTCCCCTGCAGCGCCCGGCTCACGGTGCTCGCTTTCCTCGCCCCGGCGTTCTTCGGCGCGGCGGCGCTGCCAGTGGCGCTCGCCCTCGTCGCGCTCAACCTGCTGGTGTTGGCCGCGGTGGGCGTCGCGCTCAACCATACGCTGTTCCGCGGCCAGCGCACCGCCTTCATCATGGAACTGCCGCTCTACCATGCGCCGGACGCAAGGACGATCGGCGCCTTCGTCTGGAACAACACCTCGGCTTTTGTGCGCAAGGCGGGCAGTTTCATCCTGCTCGCCTCATGCCTGATCTGGGCGCTGAGCTACTTCCCCGGAGCCGGCATCGGGCAAAGCTATCTCGCGCGCGCCGGGCAGGCGCTGGCCCCGCTGGGCGCGCTGATGGGCATGGACTGGCGGCTGCTGGTGGCCCTGCTGAGTTCTTTCGTCGCCAAGGAGAACGCGATCGCCGCACTCGGCATTCTGTACGGACATAGCGCAGGCGGTTTGGCGGCGACGCTCGCGCGGCAGGTCCCGACTGCCTCGGCGCTCGCCTTCCTGACGGCGACGATGCTGTTCATCCCCTGCATCGCGACGCTGGCCGTCACGCATCAGGAGACGCGAAGCTGGCGCTGGACGCTGTTCGGCCTCGCCCTGCTGCTTGCGCTCGCGCTCGCTGCGGCGATTCTGGTGTATCAGGGGACCAGCATGCTCGGAATGGGAGTTCCACGTGTTTAGAAAAATATTACGCCTGGCCATCGAGCACGGCACCGCGCGCAGCGACGATCTCGCGCGCGAATTGAATGTGGGTCCGGAACTGCTGCGCTCGGTGCTGGAGGAACTCGTGCGCCGTGATTACCTCCGGGCGCTGGAGCCACGCGGTTCCGCGGGCTGCGGCGGCTGCCCGCTGCGCTCGGCCTGTCTTTATCGCGGCAAGCCGCGCGTCTGGATGCTCACGGACAAAGGAGGCACACTGTTGGCAAAAAGCGGCATTTCCGCTCAGCCGGGCGCGGCGCCGAGCGCGCGCGCCAGAGCAGCACCAGAATGAAATTTTGCGTCTGCGAGCAGGCGCAGCAGGGGGTGTGCATCTTATGACTTAACGCAAATCCGGTGGTTGCGGCGATGCTAGCATAGCTTGGCGTCGGTGCCGGGCGCTGCAAACGTCCATGCGGGGGAACTCTTGCACGCACCGGCTTTACTGTAATATAGGCAACACAACAGGCTCCGATAATGGTTGTTTGCTTGCCTCCCCTGCTTCGACCTGCTGCGCCTGCT
>JAJZUN010000201.1 GCA_021848555.1 Pseudomonadota bacterium
GAACCTCATCTTCCGCGTCTCCTGTAACCAACGCGCCCGGCTTATGGGGCTTTCCATATCGCTCCCAAAAACCGGACACATTACGTGCTACAGAACCGGACAACCAATTTACTACCGACACTTCGCCACGCATTTGTTGCGCGACGGTTACGACATCCGTACCGTACAGGAGCTGCTCGGGCATTCGGACGTGAGCACCACCATGATCTACACCCACGTTCTGAACAAGGGTGGCCGCGGCGTGAAAAGTCCCTTGGATCGGGTCGAGCTGTCCTGCCCCGCCTATGGCGCGCCGGTGCCTGCGCCCGAGTCACCCTGATACGGCTACGCCAGAACTCCCCCGCGGCCCCGCGGTCGAACGGCGTAGAATGCGCACTCTTGCCCAGGAGCCGATCGCCCTCATGCCGACCACGACCGCAACCCCCGCCCAGACGCAGCTGTTCTCGACTGCCGAATCCTGCCTGCTCGCCCCCTACGACCTCGGCGCAGGCAAGCTCGATCAGGTGTTCGGCTCGATCATGGCGCACAAGATCGACTACGCGGACCTCTACTTCCAGTACGTGCGCTCCGAAGGCTGGAGCCTGGAGGAGGGCATCGTCAAGGCGGGCAGCTTCAACATCGAGCAGGGCGTGGGCGTGCGCGCGATCTCGGGCGAGAAGACCGCATTCGCTTTCTCCGACGACATCAGCCTGGTCGCGCTCGAAGACGCGGCGAACGCGACGCGCGCGATCGCCCAACGCGGCCAGAACGGCCGCGTGCGTGCGCATGGCCGCAGCGCGCTGCGCGGCGCCGGGCGCGACCTGTATCGCCCGGGCGATCCGCTCGCCTCACTGACCGACGCGGACAAGGTGCGCCTGCTCGAGCGGCTCGAAGCCGAGGCGCGCGCGCTCGATCCGCGCGTGGTGCAGGTGATGGCGGGGCTCGCGGGCGAATACGAGGTGGTGCTGGTCGCGCGCTCCGACGGCATGATGGCCGCGGACGTGCGCCCGCTGGTGCGCCTGTCGCTCACCGTGATCGCGGAGGAAAACGGCAGGCGCGAACAGGGCCACGCCGGCGGCGGCGGGCGCTTCGACTACGCTTATTTCGACGACGCGCGCCTGCATGAATACGCCAAGCTCGCGGTGGACCAGGCGCTGGTTAATCTGGGCGCGCGGCCGGCGCCGGCGGGCAAGATGACGGTGGTGCTGGGGCCGGGCTGGCCCGGGATACTGTTGCACGAGGCGATCGGCCACGGCCTCGAAGGCGATTTCAACCGCAAGGGCAGTTCCGCCTTCTCCGGCCGCGTCGGCGAGCGCGTCGCGGCCAGCGGCGTCACCGTGGTCGACGACGGCACGATTCCGGACCGGCGCGGTTCGCTCAACATCGACGACGAGGGCAATGCGAGCCAGCGCACGGTGCTGATCGAAGACGGCATCCTGCGCGGCTATATGCAGGACAGCCTCAACGCGCGCCTGATGGGCGCGGCGGCCACGGGCAACGGCAGGCGCGAGTCCTATGCGCACACGGTGCTGCCGCGCATGACCAACACGTATATGTTGAACGGCCAGCGCGACCCGCAGGAGATCCTCGCTTCGGTCAAACGCGGCCTGTACGCGGTGAATTTCGGCGGCGGGCAGGTCGACATTACCAGCGGCAAGTTCGTGTTCTCGGCCTCGGAAGCCTACATGATCGAGAACGGCAAGGTCACCTATCCGGTGAAAGGCGCGACGCTGATCGGCAACGGCCCCGACGTGCTCACGCGGGTGAAGATGATAGGCAACGATATGCGCCTGGATACCGGCGTCGGCACCTGCGGCAAGGACGGGCAGAGCGTGCCGGTGGGCGTGGGCCAGCCCACGCTCAGGATCGACGGCCTGACCGTCGGTGGAACCGCCTAGGCGGTAGGGTGGAACCGCCTAGGCGGTAGGGTGGAACCGCCCAAGCGGTAGGGTGGAACCGCCCAAGCGGTAGGGTGGAACCGCCCAAGCGGTAGGGTGGAACCGCCCAAGCGGTAGGGCGGAACCGCCCAAGCGGTAGGGCGGAACCGCCTAGCTCGGCGGGCGGCTTAACGCGTCAGCGCCCGGCCCAGTGCTTCGATCGATGCAGCGCGCGCGTCCAGCCCGCGAGGCGCGCCTGGGCTTCGGCCCGGCTCATGTTCGGCTCGAAGCGCCGCCCCACCGCCCACTGGCGCCCGATCGCGGCGCTGTCCTTCCACACTCCCGTGGCGAGCCCGGCGAGATAAGCCGCGCCTAGCGCGGTGGTCTCCAGCACCTTCGGCCGCAGCACCGGTACGCCGAGGAGGTCGGCCTGGAACTGCATCAGCGTGTCGTTGGCCGCGGCGCCGCCGTCTACGCGCAGCTCTTTCAGGCGGATGCCCGCGTCCTTTTGCATCGAATGCAGCACCTCCGCCGACTGGTAGGCGATCGCTTCGAGCGCCGCGCGCGCGATATGCGCGCGCGTGGTCCCGCGCGTGAGGCCGAGCATGGTGCCGCGTGCATACGCGTCCCAGTGCGGTGCCCCCAGGCCGGCGAAGGCGGGCACCAGGTAGACGCCGCCCGAGTCCTCGACGCTTGCGGCGAGCGCTTCGACTTCGTGCGAGGCGCGGATGAAGCCCAGGCCGTCGCGCAGCCACTGCACCACGGCGCCGCCGATGAACACGCCGCCCTCGAGGGCGTACTGCGCTCTTGCGCCGTGCTGGGCGCAGCGCGTGGTGAGCAGGCCGTGTTTGGACGGCATCGCCTTGGTGCCGGTGTGCAGCAGCATGAAGCAGCCGGTGCCGTAGGTGTTCTTGGCCATGCCGGCCGAGTGGCAGGCCTGGCCGAACAGCGCGGCCTGCTGGTCGCCGCCGATGCCGGCAATCGGGATCGGCGCGCCGAAAAGTTTCTTCGCGCTTACGCCGTAGATGCGCGAAGAGGGCACGACCCGCGGCAGCAATGCGCGCGGAATGCGAAACAGCGCGAGCAGCGCCTCGTCCCAGTCGCCCGCGTGGATGTCGTAGAGCATGGTGCGCGAGGCATTGGACACGTCGGTGATGTGCAAGGCGCCGCCGGAGAGCTTCCAGGCGAGCCAGCTGTCGACGGTGCCGAACGCGAGTTCGCCGCGTTCGGCATGCACGCGGAGCCCCGGGATGCTGTCGAGCAGCCAGGCGAGCTTGGTCGCGGAGAAATACGGGTCCAGCACCAGACCGGTGGTGTCGCGCACGCTCCGGGTTTTGCCGCGCCGCTTGAGGCTGGCGCAGGCGTCGGCGGTGCGCCGGTCCTGCCACACGATGGCGTTATGCACCGGCTGGCCGGACTTGCGCTCCCATACCAGCGTGGTCTCGCGCTGGTTGGCGATGCCGATGGCGGCGATGTCCGCCGCCTTCAGCCCGGCCTTCGCCAGTGCGCGCCGGGCGACGCCGAGCTGTGTCGCCCAGAGCTCATCCGGATCATGCTCGACCCATCCCGGGTGGGGGAAGATCTGGCGGAATTCCTGCTGCGCCTGCGCGCGCATGCTGCCGTCCTCGGCGAACACGATGGCGCGGGAGCTGGTGGTGCCCTGGTCGAGCGCGAGGATGTGCTTCATGTTCTTGTGCTTCCCCGTTTTCCGAATACGGGGGATTCTAATTGACTCGGCCGGCAAGCGTGCAGCGGCGCCGCGCGCGCCCGCGGTAGCCAGGGGTCGGCACAGGCGATTGTGTTACCATCTGCAGCCTGTTTTGACGATATTTTCCGCACCCGCAATGCCGCTGTCCGCAGACCCCGTCTCCCGCGTCCTCAAACACACCCGCAGCGTACGCTTCGAAGGCTACGCGCGCGCCGACGGCTTGTGGGACATCGAAGCGCATCTGACCGACGTCAAACCGGACGACTATCGGCTCGCTCCGGGCGTGCGCCCGGCCGGGAGCCCGGTGCACGACATGTGGGTCCGCCTCTGCATAGACCGGAAGATGAATGTGATCCGCGCCGAGGCGTCCACCGATGCCATGCCCTATCCGCCCTATTGCGCGGCGATCGCGCCGGATTATTCCGCGCTAGTCGGCTTGAACCTGATGCGCGGCTTTCGCAAGGCGCTGCACGAGCGTTTCGGCCTGGTGCGCGGCTGCACCCATCTGACCGAGTTGCTGGGCCAGTTTCCTTCGGCCGCGGTGCAGGTGCTCGCGGGCGAGCAGCGCGACAACCATGACGACGGCCGGAAGCCGTTCCAGCTCGATCGCTGCCATGCGCTCGAAACCGGCGGCGAGGCGGTGCGCCTGTACTATCCGCGCTGGCAGCGCGAGGCCAAGACCGGCACCGATTGACGGCGATTGACTTGGGTCAATGCGCCGGCCTGCCCGTCTGCCTGATCATCCCATTGCGATTCAACCAGGAAGCCAGACATGAAAATCCACGAATACCAGGCCAAGGAAGTGCTGCGCAAGTACGGCGTGCCCACGCCCAAGGGGGTGCCCTGTTTCTCGGTCGATGAGGCAGTCAAGGCCGCACAAACCATACCGGGCAAAGTGTGGGTGGTGAAAGCGCAGATCCACGCCGGCGGCCGCGGCAAGGGCGGCGGCGTGAAATTGGCGAAGTCGCTGGACGAGGTCAAGGCCTATGCCGGCCAGATCCTCGGCATGCAGCTGAAGACGCACCAGACCGGCCCCGAGGGGCAGAAGGTGCGGCGCCTGCTGATCGAGGAGGGCGCCGACATCAAGAAAGAGCTCTATGTCGGCATGGTGGTGGACCGCGTGACGCAGAGGGTATGCCTGATGGCGTCGAGCGAAGGCGGCATGGACATCGAGGAAGTCGCCGCGCACACGCCGGAGAAAATCCACAAGGTGTTCGTCGATCCCGAAACCGGCCTTGCGGACGCCGAGGCCGACGCAGTCGCTTTGAAAATCGGCATTCCCGCCGCATCGGTGCCGCAGGCGCGCATGGTGCTGCAGGCGCTGTACAAGGCGTTCTGGGACACCGACGCCAGCCTGGCGGAAATCAACCCGCTGGTGCTCACCGGGGACGGCCGCGTGGTGGCGCTGGACGCGAAAATCAACTTCGATTCGAACGCGCTGTTCCGCCATCCTGACCTCGTCGCGTTGCGCGACCTGGACGAGGAAGATGCGGCCGAGATCGAGGCATCGAAATTCGACCTGTCCTACATTTCGCTCGACGGCAACATCGGCTGCCTGGTAAACGGCGCCGGCCTCGCGATGGCGACCATGGACACGATCAAGCTCTACGGCGCGGAGCCTGCCAACTTCCTCGATGTCGGCGGCGGCGCCACTGCGGAGAAAGTGACCGAAGCGTTCAAGATCATGCTCAAGAACCCGAAGGTCAAGGGGATCCTGGTCAACATCTTCGGCGGCATCATGCAATGCGATACCATCGCCCGCGGCGTGGTGGCCGCGGCGCGCGAAGTCAATCTGTCCGTGCCCCTGGTGGTGCGCATGAAGGGCACCAACGACGAGATGGGCAAGCAGATCCTGAAGGATTCCGGCCTGCCGATCATTTCCGCCGACAACATGGCCGACGCGGCGCAGAAGATCGTGGCCGCCGTTGCAGGCAAATAAGGAACACGACAATGTCCATCCTGATCAACAAGAACACCCGCGTCGTCACCCAGGGCATTACCGGCAAGACCGGCCAATTTCACACGCGCATGTCGCGCGATTACGCCAACGGCAGGAACTGTTTCGTCGCCGGCGTGAACCCGAAAAAGGCGGGCGAGGATTTCGAAGGCATTCCGATATACGCCAGCGTCAAGGAAGCGAAGCAGAAAGCCGGTGTCAACACCTCGGTGATCTACGTGCCGCCGCCTTTTGCCGCTGCGGCGATCTGGGAAGCGGTCGATGCCGACCTGGATCTCGTGATCTGTATCACTGAAGGCATACCGGTGCGCGACATGATCGAGATCAAGGACCGCATGCGCAAGCAGGGGAAGAAGGCCATCCTGGTCGGGCCGAACTGTCCC
>JAJZUN010000202.1 GCA_021848555.1 Pseudomonadota bacterium
CTTTGGGCCGTCAACCCGTCAGCCCTGGCGGAGGAATTGATGCGCGCCGAGGAAACTGCCCATCAAGGCCTGAAGGAGGCCCGCGCCGCGATTACCCAGATGCGTTTCAACCCGGTACGCGATGCGGGGCTTGCCGCGGCGTTGGGTGATTTCGTCAAGTTGTTCGTCGCGCGTAGCGGTATTCCGGTCGATTACACGAGCGATGCGCCGGCGGGTGCTTTCGCCGATGAACGGGCGGAGGTACTGTTCCGGATCGCCGAAGAAGCGATGCGCAACGTCGAACGCCATGCCGGGGCGACGCGCGTTACGCTCGCGTTGCGCGCATCGCCCGACGGCCACGGATTAACCCTGACTATCGCCGACGATGGCGTCGGTTTCGACGCGCAGGCCGCGCATCCGGGGCATTACGGCCTCGCGGGTCTGCGTGAGCAGGCACAACTGATCGGGGCCGTCCTTGCTATCCATGGCGTCCCGCAACAAGGCACTACGATCAGCGTCGCGCTGGCGCCGGCACTGGATTCGTGAGCAGAGCCATGCCCTCATGTCAGAGCTGGAAGCCGATCCACAGCGCCAGCCCTTCAACGAAGTCGCGCCACAGACCGGGCGGCTGCGCGGCGCAGGGCAACAGGAAAGGCAACATGAGCGGCGCAGCGGTATCGTAAAGTTAAGGCGTCGGGGACTCATGGGCGAATGAACTCATTGTGCTCGTCGCATCGCCGCCATCGCGTTCCCGGCGAGACCATCCGCCGCTGCGTGCGGCTGTACTTCCGCCTCTTTTATGAATATAGGCAAAATAGCCCTTGTTCTTAATGTTCGCTTAAGGCGCCGGCCATAGGCTTGTATTGCGGATCGCGGCGATCCATGACCGATCGGGTCAAAGCGTTGCGATCCTAGCCAAGCTTTTTCGACGATCTACACAAGGAGAACTCAAATGTCATTCAGGAAACTCGCGCTACCGGCGATGGCCGACATTCCGCTTCCAGCATGCTCACATCGCTCCTAGCCAAGCTCCGCGACCGCATCGAGGACATCGCGCCCAGTCCCGGCATCCGCGCCCGGCGCGAGGCTTTGGCCCTGCAAACAGCCTGCTGCGGCTTGTTGATGGAAGTCGCGCAGCTCGGTTCGACGGGCACCGGCCGAAAACGCAAGGCAGTATCGCAGGCGATGTGGGAGGAATTCGGCATCCCGAACGAAGAACTTGCGCCGATGATCGCAAGCGTCACCCGGCCGGAAAACCGCTTGACGTCCTACTACGGGGCGGTGGCACTGATCAACAAGGGCTACGCGTCCGAGCAGAAGGCGCAGTTTATCGAACGGCTGTGGCGCGTCGCGATGGCCGACGGAGAAATCGACATGTACGAAGATCAGCTGGTGCGCAAGCTTGCCGACCTGCTCTACGTCTCGCACGCCGATTTCATACTGGCCAAGCACCGGGTGCAAGGTGGCGGCGAAACGCCGGTGAAGTGAAGCGACGACCGCTGCCGACCCGCCGTGGCGAGAACGCGTATGCATTTCCTGGCGGCTTTCGCCGTTACCGACGCCGGCTTACAGTGACAGCGAATGGGCGATCGGATCGCACGAGGAGACGAGATGGTTTTCAGCCATAATGCGAACGCAGCCGCGGCCGATTGCAAGAGCGTGCGCCAAAATCGGGTAAAGGCCCAAGTCATGCGCCATGCGATTTCGTTCCCGCTTCTTGTCGGCGGAATCTTGTTTGCGCTGGCAGCGCAGGTGTCGAGCGCGCAGGACATCGCTCCGGATGCGCTCATCCGATCAGTCACGCACGAAGTCATCGACGTCATCGGCAAGAACAGCGGCGCTCTCGATGCGGCGAAGATCGCCCGGCTCGTGGAAGCCAAAATCGTGCCGCACTTTGATTTTGCCCGCATGACGCGGCTCGCAATGGGACGAAACTGGCGGCTCGCCTCCCCCGAGCAGCAGCAGGCCCTGATCGCGGAGTTCAAGACGCTGCTGGTGCATACTTATTCGGCGGCGTTGACCCTTTATCGCAATCAAAAAATAGACTTCGCGCCGTTACGCGCAGCGCCCGGGGACACCGACGTGACGCTCAGGTCCGTGGTGAAGCAGCCAGGCACTGCGCCGGTTCACATCGACTACGCCATGGAAAAAGAGCCGGCGGGGTGGAAGGTCTACGATGTCAATATCGATGGCATCAGCCTGGTGATCGCCTATCGCGATACGTTTACGAGCGAGGTGCGCGAACATGGTGTGAATGGCCTGATCAAGGTGCTCGCCGCCAAGAACCGCTCGAACGGCATGCCTGCAAAGCGAGACGGGGCATAAGCCGATGCGAATATGCGATCAGCACGCCATCCGCCGTGGAAAGCCGGAACGAAGCGCAAGGCGGGATCCCCCGCCCGCGATGCCGGGCCGCCCGCAGGGACAGTGGCAATGATTTTGTGAGGAGAATGACATGCGCACTCAGGCGAAGTGCATCGCGTTATTCGTATTGTTTCTCGGATGTTCGGTCGCACGCGCGGCGGATTTTGCGCAAGGCCTTGACGCCCTGGATCGCGGCGACTACGGCACCGCGCTCAGGGAATTCAGGCCCCTGGCCGAACGCGGTAACGCGCGGGCGGAATATCGGTTGGGAACCATGTTGGCCAAGGGGCGTGGGGTCCCGCAAGACTATAAGCAGGCAGTCCAATGGCTGAACAAGGCGGCCATGCAGGGAGATGCCCACGGTCAGAACCACCTCGGGGTTCTGTACGACCTGGGACGGGGCGTCGCAGCTGATCCGAAAGTAGCCGCGCAATCGTTTCGCAAGGCCGCGGAACAGGGGATTGGCGCGGCTCAGCTCAATCTCGCCTCGCTTTATCAACAGGGGCGAGGCGTTGCTATGGACCCGGTGGAGGCTTTCGCGTGGGCAAATGCGGCGAGCGAACTCGGCGAATACGGGGCGCAAAAACTGCTGGACTCGGTCGAAAAAAAAATGACGCCCACGCAGGTCGAGCACGCCCAGCGGCGCGCGCAGCAGTACCAGGAGAAGTACGTGGCTCCGTTCAGGAAGTACTGATCAGCGCCCCGGCCGCCTCGGGCGCGAAGTCTCCGGGCAAGGCGCGGCGCGCGCTCGTTGCGCCTGCCCAAATCATGCAAGAGCCCTGATTCCGCACCATGTTTTGCAATTATTGCGCGAGCGGCGCAATCGCCTCGCCGCTTTTAAGTCTGGTTTAATCCTGCGCGCCTAGCATTGAGGGCAGATGGAGCGGTGTGCTCTATTGCTTATTCACCCAAACCCAGGAGCGAATCATGAAACAGAAGATATTGGTACGAAGCCTGATTGCGGCCGGCGTCATCGCGGCCGGAGCCGGCGCTTTCGCAAAGTACGATTTGTCAATTTTTCCGCAGGCCCTAGCCGCAAGCACCTCCGCGCCCGCCGTGATGGCGAGCGCGCAAGCTGCGACGGCCGCGGCGCTGCCCGATTTTACCGGCATCGTTGCGCAAAACGGGGGGGCGGTGGTCAACATCAGCGTCACGAACAAGGTCGACAAAACCGCGGGTGTCCCCGCCATGCCCAAGCTCGACCCGAACGATCCCTTCTACCAGTTCTTCCGTTATTTCAGGGGGCAAATACCGCAAGGGCAAACGCCGACGCACGCCTTGGGATCCGGCTTCATCGTGAGCCCCGACGGCATCATTCTGACCAACGCCCACGTGGTCGACGGCGCCTCGAACGTGACGGTCAAGCTCACCGACAGGCGCGAGTTCAAGGCCAAGGTGATCGGCGTCGACAAGCCCAGCGACGTCGCGGTGCTGAAAATCGACGCCAAAAATCTGCCCACGGTGACACTCGAGAAAACCGATGACGCCAAGGTCGGCCAGTGGGTGGTGGCGATCGGCTCGCCGTTCGGCTTCGAGAATTCGGTGACCGCCGGCATCGTGAGCGCAAAATCGCGCGCCCTGCCGGGTGACAGCTACGTGCCGTTCATTCAAACCGACGTGGCCGTCAATCCAGGCAACTCGGGCGGCCCGCTGTTCAACGCGAAGGGCGAGGTGATCGGAATCAATTCGCAGATATATTCCGAGTCGGGCGGGTACCAGGGCTTGTCATTTGCAATCCCAATCGACGTGGCGCTCAATGTGGAAAACCAGTTGTTGCACCATGGCAGCGTCACGCGCGGGCGCCTTGGCGTAACCATCCAAAGCGTGAACCAAGCACTCGCGGATTCCTTCGGTCTGAAGCAACCGGCCGGCGCGCTGGTCGGCTCGATCGAAAAGGATGGCCCCGCAGCCAAGGCGGGAATCGAGCCCGGTGACGTGATCCTGCGCTACAACGACAAGGACATCGCGAGTTCATCCCAGCTTCCGGTGCTCGTCGCTGATGCCGCGCCGGGAACCATTGCCAAGCTCGAGGTGATGCGCAACGGCAAAATCCGGCACATCGACGTGACCGTTGGTCAACTCAAGAATACCAAAGTAGCCTCCGCCGCTGTCGCGGGACAACCCCCTGGACGGCTGGGCGTCGTCGTGCGGCCTCTCGCTCCGGACGAGCAAAAGCAAGCCGGCGTGAGCGGCGGACTGATTGTAGAGAACGCTGCCGGGCCAGCCGCGAATGCGGGGATTCAGCCGGGTGACATGATTTTGTCCTTCAACGGCACGCCGGTCAAAAGTCCAGGGCAGTTGAAGCAACTTCTGGCGAAAGCCGGCAAGCACGTCGCGCTATTGGTGCAACGTGACGAGACCAAGATATTCGTCCCGGTGGATCTGGGCTGACGGCGGGATCGAGTGGCGAATCCGGGGGCAACGCGGATATTCTCACGCAGCCCCCGGTCGTTCCCTTAGTCGAACGCAAGGGAAAAATTCCATGAGATCCAGATTGAGGCGCTTCTTGACGATGGCGACGGGGACATGGACCGACACGGCGATCCAGATTTGCGACTTCACCGCATTCTCTGCGTTGCCATAGAACTTCTTGATGCGCAGATGCTGCTTGATTATTTGAAAAACAGTCCCGCCTCTATCGCCAGGCTTTTGGTGAATCCGACGACGCCCCACTTCGCGGCGGCGTAGGGAGTACGCATGCCGAAGCCGAGGCGCCCGGCTACCGAAGACAGGTTGATCACGCTGCCGGCCGCGCTCGGCAGCAGAAACAAGGTGCGATTCAAGTGCTCCACCTCAGACCCCTATCAAGTCGGTTATTTTCGCTTGCCCGTTGTTCGATCATATCTTCGCGCGTGGCGGTCAGGTAGAGCGCCAGACTAGTAGGGTCGCGAGGAAGATCGTGCTCGTGCTCATGGCGCCCAGGCCGTTAGGAGAAAGGGGGCGCGCCCGCACCTTCCGGCCGCGTGGCCGCGAGGCGCTTGCGCGCTAAGCCACCGCCGCCGGGACGCGCCATTCGATCAGCGCAACCTTCAGCGCATCGTTCACGCCCAGGCACGATAGCATCGCATAGGCAAGAATCGCGAGCGTCTGCCACCAGGAGAGGGGCGTGAGTCCGGGCAGGCCCGCGAGCGTCAGCCCCGTGCCTACGAGCACTTCCGCGGCGATCGCCGCCATCAGGGTTTTGCTCGGCAGCGTCGCCCAGAACCAGCGGCGTTCGCGCGCCGACACGATGGAGAACGCGGCAAAGTAGAGCAGCGTGAGGAAGCTGAACGTGTGCAGCGCATGCTCGTTGGCGGCGAGGCCGAAATGCGACCAGCCCAGCCACAGCAGCAGCAGCGCTTCCGCGACCATCGCGACGCCGAGCACCGCGGACACCAGGATGAAACCGCCGATGTTCCAGGTCTCCGGTCTTTTCGACGGTCTGACATGGTCCGTGGCCAGGGCGATTTTGGCGAAATCCGTCATGAACACCAGCAGCAGCATCGCAAAAGCCGAGACGACGAACTTGCCGGTCAGCACGAAGGCGATGGCGACGAACGCCGACTTCAGGA
>JAJZUN010000203.1 GCA_021848555.1 Pseudomonadota bacterium
GTCCGGGAAGTTGGCCCTCTCATTAGACAACAAGGACGTCCACCTCCTGGGCGACGCTATCGTCGCCGAGTACCAGAAGCGCAAGGGCACGCGCCGCGAAAAGAAGATATCCGACATCGCCATCGAAAAGTGCGGCTTCTACCTGCCCGATCACGCGCGCTACGAGCACCTGCTGAAACTGCCGGAAGAGAAGAACATCGCCAAGGCGCTGAAGGAGGCGATGAAGGCGATCGAGGAATACAAGCCCGAGCTCGAAGGCGTGCTGCCCAAGGACGAATACGCCGCCCTGACCCGGACCGACAAGACCCTGCCGCAGCAACTGCTGCGCAGCTTCGCCGATATTCCCGCCGACGCCGGCGGCGACCTGTTCGGGCAGATCTACGAATATTTCCTCTCCGAATTCGCCCGCAGCGAAGGCCAGAAGGGCGGCGAGTTCTTCACCCCGCGCTCGGTGGTGCGCCTGATGGTCGAGATCATCGAGCCGCACGGCGGCCGGGTGTTCGATCCGGCCTGCGGCTCGGGCGGCATGTTCGTGCAGTCCGCCCAGTTCATCGCCGAACACCGCAAGGAACTGAAAGGCTCGGAGAGCGGCGTCTACGTCTGCGGCCAGGAAAAAACCCAGGACACGGTCAAGCTCGCCAAGATGAACCTCGCGGTGAACGGCCTGCGCGGCGAAATCCGGCAGGCCAACACCTACTACGAGGACCCGTACCAGAGTTTCGGCGCCTTCGATTACGTGCTGGCCAATCCGCCGTTCAACGTGGATGACGTGAGCCTGTCCAGCGTGGAGAAGGACAAGCGCTTCAATACCTACGGCATCCCGCGCAACAAGTCGAAGCTGAAGAAGGCCGACGAGGGCAAGGAAACCGTGCCCAACGGCAACTACCTGTGGATCAGCCTGTTCGCCACCTCGCTCAAGGCGCAAGGCCGCGCCGCGCTGGTGATGGCGAATTCGGCCTCCGACGCGCGCCACTCCGAGGCCGACATCCGCAAGACGCTGATCGAGAAGAACCTCATCTACGCGATGCTGACGCTGCCCTCGAACATGTTCTACACGGTGACGCTGCCGGCGACGCTGTGGTTCTTCGACAAGGCCAAGACAGACGACAAGATCCTGTTCATCGACGCGCGCAACATCTACACCCAGATCGACCGCGCCCATCGCGAATTCTCCGAGGAGCACATCCAGAACATCGCCGTCATCAGCCAGTTGCACAAGGGTCGTCGCGAGAAGTTCGTCCAGCTCGTGGATCGCTATTTCGCGGCGGGCATCGAGCGGCTGGTCGAGAACCAGACGGCCGTCGCCCCCGTCTGCGCGCAACTGCTGGCCGTGCTGGACGACGCCGGCGGCAAGCAGGCGGTATATGAGCTGGAGAGGCAATGGGCGGGACTGGCCAAACTCCAGACGCGCTACGCGCAGTACCTGGAAAAGCACGCGGACGTAGCGGAAGTGAGCAAGCAGAACAAGGCGCAGCAGCAATTGCGCGAGGCCTTCGATCCCTTCTTCGCCGCGCTGCACGAAGGCTTGAAGCGCCTGGACAAGACCGTGCGCCAACACGAGAAGCAGCAGGCCGAGCAGGCGCAGCTTGCCGGCAAGCGAGGCGCGACCGACCGCAGGACCAACGCGCTCAAGACCGCGCTGGAGGAACTGCACAAGGAAGTGAAAAGCGCCGAGGGTTACTACCAGCACATCCGCTGGCTGCAGGAACGCTTCCCCAAGGCCGAGTACGAAGACGTCACCGGCCTGTGCAAGCTCGCCAGCCCGGCGGACGTTGCGGAGCAGGACTATTCGCTGAACCCGGGCCGCTACGTCGGCGTGGTGATCGAGGAGGACGGCAAGACCGAGGAGGAGTTCATTGAAGATATATTGGCAATAAGCGAGGAGCTCGAAGCCCTGAATGCAACAGCGCGGCAACTAGAAGATGTTATCTCCAGGAATATCAAGGCAGTCGCAGGCGAGACATGACAGAACCGTGCTACAAGAAAGCAAATGAGTTAGTTACCTATAGGACAGGGAAACTGGACTCCAATGCTGCCGTAGAAGATGGCAAATATCCATTCTTTACGTGCGCCCAAGAAACCTACCAGATAAACAATTATGCATTTGACACAGAGTGTGTTTTGCTGGCAGGAAACAATGCAGGGGGAATATTTCCGCTCAAGTTTTACAAGGGAAAATTTAATGCCTATCAAAGAACTTATGTCATTGAATCTCGTGACCCGCAGCGACTGAATATCAAGTATTTCTATTTCTTTCTGAAGCCACTACTCAAGTCTTTTGAGCAGCAGGCAACTGGCGCTACCACGAAATTTCTCACCATAAAAATTCTCAAAGGCATACAGGTTATGCTGCCGGATGTTGGAAGCCAAAGAAAAATCGCGGCCATCCTCTCTGCCTATGACGAGCTGATCGAAATCAACCGGCGGCGCATTTCGCTGCTGGAGAAGATGGCCGAGGAAATCTACCGGGAATGGTTCGTCCGCCTGCGCTTTCCCGGGCACGAGAAGGTGAAGATCGTCAAAGGCGTGCCGGAAGGCTGGCGGCGGAAAAAAGTGGCGACACTGACAAGCTATTTAAAACGAGGTGTCGCGCCGCAATACGATGATTCAGCTGAAGGCATGGCAATCAATCAAAAGTGCATCCGAGCCGGTAAGCTCGACATGAGTTTCGCTCGTCATCAGTCAAGGGATGTGCCTGCCGATAGACAAATCAGGTTTGGCGACGTACTCATCAATTCCACTGGCGAGGGTACGCTGGGTCGCGTCGCGCAAGTCCTAACCGCAATATCAAACTGCATCGTTGATTCGCACGTTACGATAGTTCGTCCAAAGCCAGGTGTGCCAATTCACTATTTTGGAATGACGCTGAAAGCGTGGGAAGTGCATTTCACCACGATGGGGCGAGGAGCTACCAACCAAACAGAGCTTGCACCTTCGGTTATAGGTAACGTCGAAGTCACAATGCCATCAATGCCATTGCAAGAGGCATTTGAATCACACGCTGAACCGTTGTTCGCACAAATTACGCAACTAATAGCGAAAAATGAGCGTTTTGCTCGGACGCGAGACATGCTGCTGCCGCGGCTGATCTCAGGCAAACTCCCGGTCGAGAAGCTCGACATCCGGTTTCCGCCGAGCATGGAGGAAGAGGACCATGCGACTTGAAACCGCAGTTCTAAAGCGTCCAGGGATTGAAGACTTGCGGATAGAGCGAGAAATCCTGAATGTTGCGGGTGACCACGGTGAGGCCGTGGCACTGGGCGGTGGCCATGATGAGGCCGTCCATCACCGGCAGCGGCTGCCCGGCCAGTTCGGCGTGCGCGGCGATCTGTGCCCAGACGTGAAGGGCGGCGGCATCGAGCGGCAGGATGCGCCCGGCGAAACGCTGCTCCACCTTGCCCAGCCATGCGGTGAGCTTCTGGCTGCGGCGCGGGTCGGTGTTACGCAGCTTGAGGATGCCCTTTTCGATTTCCCCCAGGGTGATCACGCTGATGAACAGACTGGCTTCGTCCTGCTCATCGAGCCAGGCGATCACTGCCGGCGCGGGGACCCTCCTGGCGTATTCGGAGAGTGCGCAGGTGTCCAGCAGCCAGCTCACAGTTCGGTGTCGCGCCCGGTGTCGCGGCTGCGGGCAATGTCCAGGTCTTCGATCGCCAAATCCGGAGCGAGCAGCGTGCTGGAGAGCTTGCCCCGGCGACGGGTGAGCCGGGCGTATTCTTCCGCCGAAACCACCACCGCCGTCGGCTTGCCGTGGACGGTGACCGTTTGGGCATCGCCGCCCGCCGCCCGCTTGACGAGCTGGCTGAAGTTGCCCTTCGCTTCCTGCAACTGCCATTCGCTGTGCATGCCATCCTCCGTCAATTCTGGCCAGACTGACCAGATTGTAGCGCAGAGCTTGCGGCTTGACCATGCCTAACTTCATTTCCGAAGATCAGATCGAGCAGGCGTTGGTGCAGAAGCTCAAGCTGCACGGCTTCGATGCGCTCGACTGCTACACGGAAAACGCGGAAGACCTGAACGACGGCTCGAACCGCGCCCACAAGCGCGACGTGATCCTGGCGGATCGGCTGCGGGATGCCGCGATCCGCCTGAACCCGGACATCCCTCTACCGGCCATCGAGGACGCTCTGGAAGCGCTGCAGGACCGCCGCCCGGCGATGACGCTGATCGCCGCCAACCGGGAAATCTATGGCCTGCTGCGCGATGGCATCCCGGTGGAATTCGACGACGAACGGGGGCAGCGCCAGCAGGAACATGTCCGGCTGCTGGATTTCAACGAACCGGACAACAACCGCTATCTCGCCGTCACCCAGCTCTGGATCAAGGGCGAGCATGGAGGGTGCGGCTTTCGCCGCCCGGATCTGCTGCTCTATGTGAACGGCATTCCGCTGGTGTTCATCGAGTTGAAGAACTCGAACGTCAGGCTGAGGAACGCCTTCGACGACAACCTGACGACCTACAAGGCCGAGATTCCCCAGCTCTTCCTGACCAACGCCTTCTGCCTGCTCTCCAACGCCGTCGAAACCAAGGTGGGCAGCATCACGGCGGAATGGGAGCACTTCTTCAACTGGCTGCGCGCCGACGACGAGAAGCAGAAGATAGACCGCGCCGCGATCAGCAAGCACGGCACCAGCCTGGAGGGCGCGATCGAAGGCCTGCTGCCCAGGCGCAGGCTGCTCGATTACGTGGAGAATTTCGTCCTCTACTACAAGGACAGCCAGAAGATCATCGCCCAGAACCACCAGTTCATCGGCGTGAACCGCGCCTATGATGCCTTCCTCAGGCGCGAGGAGCTGGCCGGCAAGCTGGGCGTGTTCTGGCACACCCAGGGCTCGGGCAAGAGCTTCTCGATGATCTTCTATGCGCGCAAGATTTTCCGCAAAGAGACCGGCAGTTTCACCTTCGTGGTGGTGACCGACCGCGACGACCTGGACGGGCAGATCTACCGCAATTTCCTCAACACCCGCACGGTCACCGAGGCCGAGGCCGCGCAGCCCAAGAACAGCGAGGAGATGCGTCGCTTCCTCGGGCAGAACAAGCGGCTGGTGTTTACCTTGATCCAGAAGTTCCGCTGGGACAAGGGCAGGGAGTATCCCGAGCTGTCCGATCGCCGCGACATCATCGTGATCGTGGACGAGGCGCACCGCACCCAATACCAGTCGCTGGCGGAGAACATGCGCAAGGGCCTGCCCCGGGCGCAGTACCTGGCGTTCACCGGCACGCCGCTCCTGGGGCGCGAACGCAAGACCAATGCCTGGTTCGGCGGCTACGTTTCGGAATACAACTTCCAGCAGTCCATGGACGACGGCGCGACGGTGCCGCTGTACTACGAGAAGCGCGTGCCCGAGGTGCTGATCCAGAACGAGGGGTTGAGCGAGGAGTTCTACGAGATACTCGAAGACGAGCATCTCGACGAGGCGCAGCAGGCCAAGCTGGAGAAGCGCTTCGCCCAGGAGGTCGAGGTCATCAAGCGCGACGACCGGCTGGAGAAGATCGCGCGCGACATCGCCTATCACTTCCCCCGGCGCGGCTACCTGGGCAAGGCTCTGGTGGTGTCGGTGGATAAATTCACCGCCGTGAAGATGTACGACAAGGTGCAGCGGCTGTGGAAGGAGGAGATCAAGAGCCTGCTGGGACGCATCGCCAAATCGGCCAACGATGTCGAAAAGGCCCGGCTGAAGCAGATCGTCGGCTACCTGCGCGCGGTGGAAATGGCGGTGGTGGTCAGCGAAGACGCGGACGAGGAGAAAAAGTTCGCCGCCCAGGCCGGAGTTTGACACTTCCGAGGCACATTTTTCACTGACCCCCAGCAACCATGCGGGTTTCCGGGCGTCAGGGCGCAAAAAGCCTAGATACATGGATTGTTGATTTTCAACCCTGAAGGCCGCTACGA
>JAJZUN010000204.1 GCA_021848555.1 Pseudomonadota bacterium
GCACAAAGTTGTCCAGCGTGGGCGCCGGCGGTTCGGCCAGTTGCAGTAGCAGTTGCTGCTGCATCATTTCTTGTACAAGCTGCTGTCGAGATACTGGTTGCCCAGGTGGCGCAGGCCCACCAGCAGGGCGGCGCTCGCGGGCAAGGCCAGCAACACGCCGAAAAAGCCGAACATCTGGCCGAAAGCGAGCAGCGCGAATATCACGGCAACCGGATGCAGGCCGATGCGCTGTCCGACCAGCATGGGCGTCACCAGCATGCCTTCCAGCGCCTGGCCGATGCCGAATACGATCCATACCGGGACGACGCCGTTCACGCCGGGGAACTGCATGAAGGCGACCAGGGTCGCGAGCACCAGGCCGGTGAGCATGCCGACGTAGGGCACGAACACCAGCATGCCGGTGATGATGCCTATGGGCAGGGCGAATTCCAGCCCCGCCAGCCAAAGGCCGAGGACGTAGAGCACGCTCATCAGGACCATTACCGCTATTTGCCCGCGCAGGAATTCGGCCAGGACGGCGTCGATCTCCGTGGCGATGCCGGTCAGGCGCGGGTGCCAGCGCCGCGGCAGCAGGCGATTGATCCGCGCCAGCAGCGCGTTCCAGTCGCGCAGCAGGTAGAACAGCACCACCGGCACCAGCAGCAAGTTCACGACGAAGCCCAGCACGGCGAGGCCGCCGATTTTGAGCGAGGCGAGCAGTTTCATCCCGAGGCCGTCGGCGCCCTGCAGATTTTCGTGCAGGAGGCTTTTCAGCGCGGCCAGGTCGAACTGCAGTTCCACATCGAACCTGGCTTTGAGCCAGGGCGCCAGATTGTCGTTGAGCTGGGCCAGCAGGCCGGGAAGCCGCTCCGACAGCAGGCCCACCTCCTTGATGAACAGCGGCAGCAGGATCAGCAGCAGCAGCACCAGCAGTCCGGCGAGCAGGATCAGCACCAAGGCCGCGCCCAGGGCGCGGCGCACCCGGTGGCGTGCCAGCCAGCTCACCAGGGGATTGCTGATGTAGGCGAGAATGGCGGCGAACAGGAACGGCGCCAGTATCGGGCTGAGGACGTACAGCAGCGCAATCAGTACCGCGGCCGGAATTAACCACCAGAGATTGTTCGGTTCGGCCAGGATTTTGGGCGTCATTTCGAGTAGACTTTGCGCTGCAAAGCCCAAAACTGTAGCCGTATCTCGCCAAACATACAAATCTTGAATACTCCCCCAGAAAAATCCCTGTCTTACCGCGATGCCGGCGTGGACATCGACGCCGGCGACGCGCTGGTCGAGGCGATCAAGCCCTATGCCAGGCGCACTATGCGGCCCGAAGTGCTGACCGGCCTCGGCGGCTTCGGCGCCATGGTCGAAATCTCGAAGAAATACCGCGAACCGGTGCTGGTCTCCGGCACCGACGGCGTCGGCACCAAGCTGAAGCTCGCGTTCCACCTGAACCGCCATGATACGGTCGGCATCGACCTGGTCGCGATGAGCGTCAACGACGTGCTGGTGCAGGGCGCCGAGCCCTTGTTCTTTCTTGACTACTTCGCCTGCGGCAAGCTGGAGCTTGCCGCAGCCACCGATGTGATCAAGGGCGTCGCGCGCGGCTGCGAGCTGGCAGGCTGTGCGCTGATCGGGGGCGAAACGGCGGAAATGCCCAGCATGTACCCGGCCGGGGAGTACGACCTCGCCGGTTTCGCCGTCGGCGTGGTGGAGAAAAGCGCGATCATCGACGGCAAGGACATCGTCCCCGGCGATGCGGTGCTGGGGCTCGCGTCCAGCGGCGCGCATTCCAACGGCTATTCGCTGATCCGCGCCATCATCGAGCGCGCCCAGCCCGACCTGCAGGCGGATTTTCATGGCCGGCCGCTGGCCGAGGTGCTGCTCGAACCCACGCGCATTTACGTCAAGCCGCTGCTCGCGCTGATGCAGGCAATCAAGGTCAAGGGACTGGCGCATATCACCGGGGGTGGACTCATCGAGAACATCCCGCGCGCGCTGCCCGAGGGCGTGACCGCGGTGCTGCAGAAATCCGCCTGGCCCATGCCGCCGCTGTTCGATTGGCTGCAACAGCAGGGCGGGGTCGCCGAGGCCGAAATGCACCGCGTGTTCAATTGCGGCATAGGCATGACCCTGATCGTGGCCGAAGAGCATGTCGCCGCGGCGCAGCGCATGCTGGCCGCGGCTGGCGAGAAGGTCTATCGCATAGGCTGCATCGAAAACCGCTCGCCCGGGAAAGCGCAGACCGTAGTGGTGTAGGCGGTGTAGGCGTTCCGCCGCGGCGTCGGCTGCGCCCGACCCATGGCCGGACAGGGCGGCACAGGCTGGTTTGCCGGATGCGCTATTCGACCTGCGGTTTGTTGGGGGTCCATTTCAACAGGTGCTGGGCGACCGCGACGAGTTCGCCATTCTGATTGGTCACGTCCACTTTGGACCAGCTGCGTCGCGCGACCGCATCGAGCCTGTCTACGGTATAGGTCACGGTGATCGTGTCCCCGAAAAACACCGGTTTCAGAAAGCGGATGCCGTCGTAGCCCAGAGACACCGCCGTTTCGTCCGTGCCGCGCGCCACCGATCGCTCGATCAGCATGGTAGAGGTGGTCGACACGAATCCAATGAGGAGCGCGCCGTGGACGATGCGTTTGCCGTAGAGCGTCTTCTTCATGTACTCCTCGTTGACATGATTCACCGAAAAGTCGCCCGTTATGCCGGCGAACATGTAGACGTCGCTTTCCGAGACGGTCTTGGCGAAAACCACCTGCTCTCCGATCGATACTTTGAGTTCTTTCATTGCGCTGTCCTTTGTACAAGACAAAATGGTCGGTCGGCATCGGGACGGGCACGCGGCATTACGCGCCCAGCGTCTTTTGCGCCGTGGCGTGGCGCACGACCACGCCTTTCTTTTCCAGTGCCGCGATCGCGGAGGCCGAGTAGCCGAGTTCCCCCAGTATTTCGATAGTCTGCGCACCCATGGGTTGCGGCGGCAGCCTGACTTCAGGCGATTTTCCGTCGTACTTGATCGGATGACCGACCAAGGTGATCGGAGTGCCGGTGGCGCCGGGAACGGTCATGAACGTCTTGTTGTGCACGACTTGCGGATCCTGCACCACGGTGGCGTAGTCGTTCACCGGCGAATGCCAGATATTGTGGCGGGTCAGGATTCCCTCCCACATCTTGTTCGAACGCAATTTCAGCGCTTCGGCCACCAGCGCGTTGATCTCGTCGCGGCGGTCATATTCTTCGGCGCTGGTGAATGCCGCGATCGGCGGCGCTTCCAGCGCTTCGGCCAGGGTGGCCAGACTGGTGAGTGAAATGGCCAGATGTCCATCGGTGGTCGGAAAGATGCCGTACGGTGCGGAAAAGTACCAGCCGCCGCTCAGGTTGTGCGGTGTGACCGAGGCGGGCCGCGGGCCATTGAGAAAGCAGGTGAACGACTCGTTTTGCAGGTTGATTGCTGCAGAAAGGAGATCGACGTCGACGCGGCAGCCTTTGCCCGTGGTGGCGCGGCGCAGCAACGCGGCGAGCACGCCCATCGCCAGCAGGGCCGCACCGTGATGGTCTGCCGCGGAGACGCCAACTGCCCGCGGGCCCGCCTCCACGGTGCCTGTGATCGCCGCCAGACCTGACATCGCCTGGACCACCAGATCCTGCCCCGGCTTGTCGGCGTAGGGGCCGTCCGCTCCAAATCCGGAGGCCGCCGCAAAAATCACCGAGGGATTGTGCTCGGCGATCTGTTTGTAACCCAGGCCCAGCTTGTCCATCACGCCGGGGCGGAAGTTCTCGCACACTACATCCGCGGTACGCGTCAGGCGCTTTGCGATCTCCAGTCCATCGGCTGACTTCAGGTCTATGGACAGGCTGCGCTTGTTGCGGTTGCCCAGGAGGAACAGCATGGTCTGGCCATCAATCGTTTTGGAATTGACGCCGCCCCACTTGCGCTGGAACGCGCCGTCTACCGGTTCGACTGCGATGACGTCGGCGCCCAGATCGGCCAGATATTGCATGCCGACCGGACCGAGCAGAAAGTGGTTGAAGCTCACCACTTTGATTCCCTTGAGCAAGTCCAATTTTTTCTCCTGTGCTGTGTACCCTCTGCCTGACCTGCCGGGCGACCGAATACCGTCCGTCAGCGGCCCTTCATGCGCGCCGGCCGCTTTTCGACGAACGCGGACATGCCTTCTTTCTGATCCTCGGTGGTGAACGCCAAGGCCAGCATCTTCCTTTCGTAATCGAGGCCGGCGGAAAGCGGAATCTCGTCGGCCATGCGCACGGCCTGCTTGGCGTAGCGCGCGGCAAGGGGTGCTTTGGAGGCGACCAGTGCGGCGATGTCCAGGGCGTGTTCCAGCACCCTGTCCGGCGCCACCACCTCGGTCACCAGGCCGGCGCGCAGCGCCGTTTGCGCGTCGATCTGCTCTCCCGTCAGGATCATGCGCATGGCGAGCGGCCGGCCCACAAGGCGGATCAGCCTCTGGGTTGCACCGTCGCCCGGAAAGATGCCCAGGTTGATTTCCGGCTGGCCGAACTTCGCGGTTTCGCTGGCAACGATGAAATCCGCCAGCATGGCCAATTCCGCGCCACCGCCCAGGGCCATGCCGCTCACCGCGGCGATGACCGGTTTGGGACAGCTTTCCGCTAAGGCCCAGTTGCGGCAGCGCGACCGATCCTGCAGCACCGCAATGCCGCGCGCGGCCATTTCCTTGACGTCCGCTCCGCAGGAAAAGTATTGCGCGGTTCCGGTGAGGACGATGCAGCGTATCTGCTCATCATCGATGGCGGCGCAAAACGCGTCGGCAAGCTGTTCGAGCAGTATTGTGCTGAGAGCGTTGCGGGCTTCGGGCCGGTTGAGGGCGAGTTGCGCGACGCCCGGACGGGGCGCGCTGGACACGACGAGTTTCATAGCTCTCCTGTCGCTTCGGGGGACTGAGTTTGCCGGGGCGTCAGCCGACGCAAACAGCCAGGTGCTGGAAATAAGTGGCGAAAATATGAAAGCGCTTGCAAAATGCAAGGGTACACGCGACAAAACATGCCGTCAACACTGGCTAATAGCCAGTCGCAAATGTCAAATATGGCTTGATGATTCAATGGATCAGCGCATATACTGAAAAAAATCCCCCTGAGAAAGCGCTTCCGAAATATGCAGCCTGGCCGGGCAAAACTGAGCGATGTTGCGCAGCTTGCGGGGGTTTCGCTCGCGACCGCATCGCGCTGCATCAACCACCCGGCAAAGGTGAAACCCGAACTCAGGGAGCGGGTGCAGAAGGCCCTGCAGGAACTCGCATATGTAACCAACGGGCGCGCCCGGGCGCTGGCGACTTCGCGTTCGCACAGCATCGGCGCGGTCGTGCCCACGCTGAACATCTCGATTTTTGCCAGGGCGGCGGAATTGCTGCAGCGGCGACTGGGCGAGGCCGGCTACACGCTGATGCTGGCGAACTCGGCATACGACCCGGCGCAGGAACTGGCGCAGGTGAAGGCTTTTCTCGAGCAGGGCATCGACGGCATGGTGCTGGTTGGCGCCGAGCACGATCCGAAGGTGTTCGAACTTCTTGAAACAAGCGCCACGCCGTTCATCCTGACCTACACGCACGCGCCCGGTTCCAAGTATCCGTGCGTAGGCTTCGACAACTACACCTCGGCCTACCGCCTGACCGAATACGTCGTCGGCTTGGGCCACCAGCGCTTCGGTCTGATCCGCACGCCGACACAGTGGAACGATCGCGTGGCGCAGCGTCTAGCCGGCATTCGCGCCGCACTGGCCGATCATTCCATCGCGGACCCGATCGAGCACGTGCTCGACGTTCCGTATTCGATCGCTACCGGCCGTTCCGCGTTTCGTCGCCTCATGACCGGTGCGCAACCGCCGAGCGCGGTGATCTGCACCAACGACGTGTTCGGCATCGGCGCGCTG
>JAJZUN010000205.1 GCA_021848555.1 Pseudomonadota bacterium
GCTTTTCAGGATATTGGCCGCGACCTGGATTGGCACAACGACCAAAACTATGTCAAGGTCCGGTCCTGCGCCTCCCTCAGCAAAAATTGCATAACTGCGCATAGTTGACAGCTACGCATAGGGGTCGGCTTGAGTCTCTGGCCCAAACAATCCCAGCGACGGCTTTGTCGTCCTGCGTTTAGCGCTGGGCGTGTCACCCGGTGAGTACGTTTGCGTCGCGGGCCGCCGTAGCGTAAGCTTTTCGCATGCCCGAACTGTGCCGCTTTTTCGGCAGCATCGTCCGGATGTATTCCGAGATAGGCGGACCGCATCACGTGCCCCACTTTCATGCATACTATCAAGATGACGTCGCGATATTCAGTCTGGAACCGATAGCACTGATGGCGGGACAACTGCCCGCGCGCCAGCAGCGTCTGCAGAATGGCCGCAAGCCGTTCGCGATCAAACCGCTGTCTTGAGGAGGAAACGATGGCCCATCCGATCTACCGCATCGCGTCGTTCGACACCGTTGGCGCCTACACACTACGCATCGGCTTCGACGACGGCACCGAGCGAACGATAGATTTCTTGCCGGTTCTTGCCGGAGAGCTTTACGCGCCGCTACGCGATTTGGCGCTATTCAGCGCAGCTAAGATCGATCCCGAGGTTCACACTTTGGTGTGGCCAAACGGCGCGGACTTCGATCCCGCGACTCTGCACGATTGGCCCGAATACGTGGATGCACTGACGGAGCGCGCCAGGCGCTGGAGCCTTGCCACCGCGTAGGGGTCGCATTACGCCAGGTTCACGGTTGGGATGGAAGATGTGGAACCATTCCTTCCCCGACCTGTTCCCCTCATTCCAAAATCAATTCTATATGCAACCAGGAGCAATTCCCGATGAGCGTTAAGAAACTGTTCGATTTGACCGGCAAGGTCGCGCTGGTCACCGGCGGCTCGCGCGGCCTGGGGCTGCAGATCGCCGAAGCGCTGGGTGAAATGGGCGCCAGGCTCGCGCTGACCGCGCGCAAGGCCGATGAACTGGCCCAGGCCAAGGCGCATCTGGAGCACCTGCATCTGGACGTGCTCACCCTGCCCTGCGACCACAGCCAGGGCGCCAGCATCGCGCCGGTCGTCGAAAAGATCATCAAGCACTACGGGCAGATCGACGTGCTGATCAACAACGCCGGCACCACCTGGGGGGCGCCCGCCGAGGAGCATCCGCTGGAGGCCTGGGAAAAGGTGATGAACCTCAACGTCACCGGCCTGTTCCTGACGACGCAACTGGTGGGCAAATTGTCGATGATCCCGCGGCGCTACGGCCGCATTGTCAACATCGCCTCGATCGCCGGATTGCTCGGCAACGACATGCGCATGCAGCGCTCGCTCGCCTACAACACCAGCAAAGGCGCCGTGGTCAACATGACACGCGCGCTGGCCGCCGAATGGGGGCAGTACAACATCACGGTGAATGCGATCGCGCCGGGCTTCTTCCCGTCGAAAATGACCCAATGGATCCTGGGCCAGATCGGCGAGGCCACGATAGCCCAGACCCCGCTCGCCCGCCTCGGCGGCGACGAAGACCTGAAAGGCCTGGCCACGCTGTTCGCCTCCGATGCCTCGGCCCACATCACCGGCCAGATCGTCGCCGTCGACGGCGGCGCCAGCATCATCTAGGCTGGCGCGCGCCCCCCGGCCGCAATCGAATGAAGCTCAGCCAGAGCAAAGAGTACGGCGGCTCGGCGCCGAAGGCAGGGTGATCGGCGGCGGCCGATCGACCTTGTTCTGCGAGGCGGGGGTGCACGACGAAGACGGCAAGCTGGTGGCCAAGGGCATGGGCACGCTCAAGCCGGTGAAAAAGCGGGAAGCCTGAGACGGCGCGACTTCAGTTGCGCCACGCCAGAGGGCCCGGAACGCGCTTGTTCCAGGCCTATTTCACATACCCCGGGGTCCACCGTCCGGCCGGGCGTCGAGCACCGACCATAAGCCCTCGCGGATGTGGGGGCTTTTGACCTAGGTCAATTGAACCCGGCGAAACATCGGTAGCATCCTCGCTGAGGATAGACCAAGCACGTCTGGCGGGTTGGACTCGCCAGTCGCCGCACCAGGCGACTGGCGCGGTTGTCCGCGCTTGGGCTGTGCGCCTAATTCAATCTAAGCCAGGGAAACTGCCATGTTCAGTCAGCGGGTCAAGAGTGTGATGGAGCCGAAGAAATTTCTCACGGCGCCGCCCGAGACCACCGTCAGCAAAGCCGCCAAGCTCATGGCAAGCAAGAACGTCGGCGCCATCATGGTCGTCGAAAAAGAGCACCTGGTCGGGATATTTACCGAGCGCGATGCGGTATTCCGCGTCATCGCCAAAGGGCGCGACACGACGACGACGCAGCTGGCCGATGTGATGACTTCCGATCCGCAGACCGTGGACCCCGACAAGTCCTTCGGCTACGCGCTGCTGATGATGCACGAGAACGGCTTTCGCCACGTGCCCGTGATCGAGAACGGCAAACCCATCGGCATCGTCTCGTCGCGCCACGCGCTCGATCCCGATATGGAAGACTTCGTGGCGGAAGCGCAAAGGCGCAAGCACATCCGTTAGCCGGCGCGCGGCCTGCGTACGGCGCGCGATTTCCCGACCGGGGAAACCGCGGCAGCAGGGCCGGGGCCGCTCAGGACAAGGAGCGCAGCGACTCGGCGGTGAAGGGCAGCAGGTCCTGCATCCGGTTTTCGCGCACCTTCGCCGCCCACGCCGGGTCGACCAGCAGGGCCCGCCCCACCGCGACCAGATCCACCTCGTCGCGCGCGAACATCTCGAGCAGCTTGTCGATGCTGGTGACCGCCGCGCCCTGGCCGCGAAACGCAGCGAACATGTCGGTATCCAGGCTGACCGAACCGACGGTAATCACCGGCTTGCCGGTCAGCTTCTTGGTCCAGCCGGCGAGATTGAGCGCCGAACCTTCGAACTCGGGTTCCCAGAAGCGCCGCGTGGAGCAATGGAAAATGTCCACGCCCGCATTGGCCAGGGGCGCGAGAAACCTGCCCAGCAGTTCCGGCGTCACCGCCAGGCGCGCGGCATAGTCCTGCTGTTTCCACTGCGAGTAGCGAAACACGATGGGAAAGTCCGGCCCGACCGCGCGGCGGCAGGCCTGGATCACTTCTACGGCGAAGCGGGTGCGCGCGACCATGTCGCCGCCATAGCGGTCGCTGCGCTGGTTGGTGCCCTCCCAGAAGAACTGGTCGATCAGGTAGCCGTGCGCGCCGTGCAGCTCCACGCCGTCGAAGCCAAGGCGCTTGGCGTTGGCCGCGCCCTCCGCGTAGGCGGCGATCACCGCCGCGATCTCGGCTTCGCTCATCGGTTCCACCACCTTGACCCCGGGCTTGAACAGACCGGAGGGCCCGATCGGCGGAGCTTCGGGATTCGGCTTGTCGCCGATTCGTCTCACCATGCCCACATGCCAGATCTGCGGCATGATGCGCGCCCCTGCCGCATGGACCTCGGCGACGACCTTGGCCCACCCGGCGAGCGCAGCCGCGCCGTGAATGTGGGGCACGCGCGGATCGTTGGTCGAGGCCGGATGATCGATCACCGTGCCTTCGGTAATGATCAGGCCGACCTGATTTTCGGCGCGGCGGCGGTAGTAGGCCGCCACATCCGCCCCCGGCACCCCACCCGGAGAAAAGCTGCGCGTCATCGGCGCCATGACGATGCGGTTGTCCAGTTTCAGGTTGTTCAGGGAAAACGGCTTGAACAGAGTATCGGCGGAGATGGCCATGGATGTGCTCGCAGAAATAATGCGATTTTGCCTGATGTTCGCGGTTTGTGCCGGCGGCCGCACCGCGACTACCTTATTGGGCGGTCGTTTGACACGTTAGTTAAAGGCGGTTAATCTACGCGTGCGCATCGGGCGCCGAGCCCGTTCCGGCGCCCGCGCTCGAGGCGCGGCATAGCCTAACGATCCACCCCACAGGAGCCTGGCACATGGCTGAAGCCGTAAGTCTTACGCTATCCGACAACATCGCCGTCGTGACCATAGACAGCCCGCCGGTCAACGCCATGGCGCAGAATGTCCGCGCAGGCCTGAAGCGCGCCTTTGTCGAACTGCAGGCGCGCAAAGACGTGAAAGCCGTGGTGATAGCCTGCAAGGGCCGCACCTTCGTCGCCGGCGCCGACATCGGCGAATTCGACAGCGGCATCGCGCCGCCGGGATACTACGAAGTGCTGGGCCTGATCGAGGATTGCGCCGTCCCGGTGGTCGCGGCGGTGCACGGCACCGCCCTCGGCGGCGGCATGGAAATCACGCTCGCCAGCCACTACCGCGTCGCCGATGAAGCGGCGCGCTTCGGCCTGCCCGAACTGACCCTGGGCATCATCCCCGGCGCGGGCGGCACGCAGCGCCTGCCGCGCCTGATTCCGCTGGAAGCGGCGGCGGACTTGATGTTGTCCTCCAAGCCCATGCCCGCGCCAAGAGCGCGCGAACTGGGCCTGGTCGACGCCCTGGTCAAGGGCGACATCATCGAAGGCGGCATCGCCTATGCGCGCGAACTCGTCGCCCGGGGCGCGGCGCCGCGGCGCACACGCGAACTCGCCGTGCTCGGCGCCGAAAACGCGGCGGAACTCCTCGCGGCGAAGCGCGCCCAGGTCGCCAAGACCATGCGCAACCGCCAGTCCCCGCTCGCGCTGCTCGATGCGCTCGAGGCCGCGGTGAAGCTGCCCTTCGCCGAAGGCCTGAAGGCCGAGTCCGCCATCTCCGACAAGCTGGTTCCGGCGACCGAAGCCCGCGCCCTGCGGCACCTGTTTTTCGCCGAGCGCGAAGTGCGCCGGATTCCCGGCCTGGCCGCGAGCGTCCAGCCGCGGCCGGTCACCCGGGTGGGCATTGTCGGCGCCGGCACCATGGGCGGCGGCATTTCCATGTGCTACGCCAATGCCGGCGTCCCAGTGACCCTGCTCGACGCCACGCAGGCCGCGCTGGACAAGGGCATGGCGACGATACGCAAGAATTACGAACGCTCGGTCGCGCGCGGCAGCCTGAAACAGGAGCAGCTCGAACAGCGTATGCAGTTGATCTCGCCGACCCTGGACTATGCGGCGCTCGGCACGGCCGACCTGGTGATCGAAGCCGTGTTCGAGAACATGGCGCTGAAAAAGGAAATCTTCGCCAAGCTCGACAAATTCGTGCGCAAAGGCGCCGTGATCGGCACCAATACCTCGACCCTGGACATCGACGCGATCGCCGCCGTCACCAGCCGCCCTGAAGACGTGGTCGGACTGCACTTCTTCAGCCCGGCCAATGTGATGCAGTTGCTCGAAATCGTCCACGCCAAGCGCACCGCGCCCGATGTCTTGGTCACCGCCCTCGAAACCGCGAAACAGATCAAGAAGACCGGGGTCGTGGCCAAGGTCTGCTACGGCTTCATCGGCAACCGCATGATGGACCCGTACGCGCGCGAGGCCGAGCACTGCCTGCTGGAGGGCGCGACGCCGGAGCAGGTCGACAGCGCGCTGGAAAAATTCGGCATGGCCATGGGCATCCTGGCGGTGTTCGACATGGCGGGCGTGGACATCGGCTACCTCACCCGGCTGGAGCGCAAGCATCTGCTGCCGGACGATCCGAGCTTCTACCGCCCCGACACCCTGCTGTTCGAGCGCGGCTGGCTGGGGCAGAAGACCGGACGCGGATATTACAAGTACGACAGCGCGCGCAAACGCACGCCCGACTCCGAGGTCATCGAACTGCTGTGGCAGGAAGGCCAGCGCCTCGGCGTCGCGCGCCGCCAACCCGGCGAGCAGGAAATCCTCGAGCGCTGCCTGTACGCGATGATCAACGAAGGCGCGCGCCTGCTCGAAGAAGGCATAGCGCTGCGCGCGAGCGACATCGACG
>JAJZUN010000206.1 GCA_021848555.1 Pseudomonadota bacterium
GGCCAGCCAGTTGCGCAATATGGCGCCGGGCGTGCTGTGGGTTGCGGCGCTGCTCGCCTGTATGCTGTCGCTGGCGCGGTTGTTCGCGCCCGACCACCAGGACGGGACGCTGGAGCAGATGCTGCTTGCAGGCGAACCGCTGGTCATACTGGTGGCGGGCAAGGTGATATCGCACTGGCTGATGTCGGGATTGCCGCTGGTGCTGATGGCGCCCTTGCTGGGTCTGCAATTCGACCTGGCGGGCGATGCGCTCGCCGTGCTGTGCGTATCGCTGCTGATAGGCACGCCGGTGCTGAGTCTGATCGGGGCGGTCGGTGCGGCGCTGACTTTGGGCGTGCGCGGCAGCGGCGTGCTGGTCGCGCTGCTGGTGCTGCCGCTGTATGTGCCGGTGTTGATCTTCGGCGCCGGCGCCGTGGGCGCGACCGCCGCCGGAACCGGGGCAGAGGCGCATCTGCTGCTGCTCGGCGGATTTTTGGCGCTGTCCGTGGTGCTCGCCCCCTGGGCCTGTGCCGCGGCCCTGCGCATAGCTATGGAATGAGTGAGTAATGAGCAAATCGGGAAAATTCAGCTGGTATTATTTCTCCTCGCCGCAGAGCTTCTATCCGCTGGCGGGAACGCTGCAGCCGTGGTTCGCCGCGCTGGCCGTGCTGCTCTGCGCCGTGGGCCTGTACATCAGCTTTTTCGTCGCCCCCACGGACGCGCAGCAGGGCGAGTCGTACCGGATTATTTTCATCCACGTTCCCGCGGCCTGGATGTCTATGTTCCTCTATCTGGTGATGGGCTTCTGGTCCGGGGTCGGACTGGTGCTCAACACGCGGCTGTCGTCGATGGTGGCGACCGCGCTCGCGCCGACCGGTGCGCTGTTCACTTTCATCGCCCTGTGGACCGGCGCGCTGTGGGGCAAGCCGACCTGGGGCACCTGGTGGGTCTGGGATGCGCGCCTGACCTCGGAACTGATCCTGCTGTTCCTGTATATCGGTTTCATGGCGCTGCAGGCGGCGATCGACGACCAGCGCCGGGCGGACAAGGCGGGCGCGGTGCTCGCGCTGGTCGGCGTGATCAATATTCCCATCATCTATTTTTCGGTGAAGTGGTGGAGCACCCTGCACCAGGGCGCCTCGGTGAGCATGACCGGCGCACCCACGATGGCGAAAACGATGCTGCTCGGGATGCTGATCATGGCGCTGGGTTTTTGGATGTATAGCATCGCCGCCACGCTGGCGCGGGTGCGCTGCGTGATACTCGAGCGCGAACGCCACACCGAATGGGTGGCGGCGGAAATAGGCGGGCAAAAATGAACTGGGGAAGCTGGCAGAATTTTTTCGCCATGGGCGGCTACGGCCTCTACGTCTGGGGCTCTTATGTTGTTACGCTGGTGGTGCTCGTAGCCGAGATCGTGGCGCTGGTGTCGCGCCGACGCGGCGTGATCGAGCGCCTTGCAAAATATTACGCAGCACGCAGGAGGGATCATGAAACCGAGGCATAAACGTTTTGTTCTGGTCGGGGTCGGCATCGCCGGGCTGGCGCTTTCAGCCGGGCTGGTGCTTTCCGCGTTTCAGAAGAACCTGGTGTTCTTCTATACGCCCAGCCAGGTCGCCAGCAACGAGGCGCCGGTGGGAAAGAGCTTTCGCATCGGCGGCCTGGTCGAGAAAGGCAGCGTCAAGCGCGAGGCCGACGGCGTCAGCGTGCAGTTCGTGGTGACCGATACCGCCAAGAGCATTCCGGTGGTCTACCGCGGCATACTGCCGGACCTGTTCAAGGAGGGCAAAGGGGTGGTGACCCAGGGCAAGATCGGTCCGGACGGCAAGTTCCGCGCCGAGGAGGTGCTGGCCAAGCATGATGAAAATTACATGCCGCCGGCGGCTCAGGACGCGCTCAACCAGGCAACCGCCAAGAAAGCCGCAGAGTCGGTGCTGGCTTCGGAGAAATTGAAATAATGGCCGCCGAACTCGGTAACTTCGCCCTGATCCTGACGCTGTGCATCGCGCTGGCGCAGGGTACTCTGCCACTCGTCGGCGCGGCGCGCGGCAACGCCGCGTGGATGGCGCTCGCGCGGCCGGCGGCGCAGGGACAATTGCTGTTCATCGCATTTGCCTTCGGCTGTCTCACCTACGCCTTCGTGACCAACGACTTCTCGGTGACTTATGTGGCGCAGCACTCCAACTCGCGTCTGCCGCTGGTGTATCGCATCGCCGGGGTATGGGGCGGGCACGAGGGTTCGCTGTTGCTGTGGACCTTGATGCTGGGCGTGTGGATGTTCGCCGTGAGCGTTTTCAGCCGCACCCTGCCCGAGGCGATGGTGGCGCGGGTGCTGGGCATCATGGGCCTGATCAGCGTCGGCTTTCTGTTGTTCATGATCATTGCCTCCAATCCGTTCGAGCGCCTGCTGCCCGCGGCCGCCGACGGGCGCGACCTCAACCCGCTGCTGCAGGACCCGGGCATGGTGTTTCATCCGCCCATGCTGTACATGGGCTATGTCGGTTTTTCGGTGGCGTTCGCGTTTTCCATGGCGGCGCTGATCGACGGCCGGCTGGACGCCGCCTGGGCGCGCTGGTCGCGTCCGTGGACGACCGTGGCGTGGATGTTTCTCACCCTCGGCATCGCCCTCGGCAGCTATTGGGCCTACTATGAACTGGGCTGGGGCGGGTGGTGGTTCTGGGATCCGGTGGAGAACGCGTCCTTCATGCCCTGGCTGGTGGGCACGGCGCTGATCCATTCCCTGGCCGTGACCGAGAAACGCGGCGCGTTCCGGATCTGGACCGTGTTCCTGGCGATCCTCGCTTTCTCGCTGAGCCTGCTCGGGACTTTCCTGGTGCGCTCGGGCGTGCTCACCTCGGTGCACGCCTTCGCCACCGATCCCAAGCGCGGCATATTCATCCTGGCTTTCCTCACCGTGGTCGTGGGCTCGTCGCTGACCCTGTTCGCCTATCGTGCGTCCAGAGTCGGGCTGGGCGGCCGTTTTGCCGCGGTGTCGCGCGAATCCATGCTGCTTACCAACAATGCGCTGCTGCTGGTGGCCACCGGTGCGGTGCTGCTGGGCACCCTGTATCCGCTGGTGCTCGACGCCCTGGGCCTGGGCAAGATCTCGGTCGGGCCGCCGTATTTCGAGACGGTGTTCGTGCCCTTGATGGCGCCGGCGCTGTTCCTGATGGGCGTCGGCCCGCTCGCCCGCTGGAAACAGGCCGCGGCGCCGGAATTGGCCGTGCGCCTGCGCTGGGCCATGGCGGTCAGTTTCGCCGCAGCCATCGCGATACCGCTCGCGTTCGGGCGCTGGAGCGCGATGATCGGTTTCGGTATTCTGCTCGCGGTGTGGATCGTCGCCTCCAGCCTGGTCAGCCTCAGGGGGCAGCTCGCCAACGCGCGCAAAGGCGGGCTGATCTCGCGGCTCGCGCAATTGCCGCGCAGTTATTACGGCATGCTGTTGGCGCACCTGGGCGTGGCGGCATTCATCGTCGGCGTAACCCTGGTCAAGGGCTATGAGGTCGAGTCCGATGTGCGCATGACGGTGGGCGACACGGCGCATCTTTCAGGCTATGCCTTCCGCCTCACGGCCATCAACGACGTGAACGGGCCCAATTACAACGGCACGCGCGGAACCGTCGAAGTCACCAAGAACGGCAGCCTGGTGGCGACGCTGAACCCGGAAAAGCGGATGTATACCGTGCAGAACATGCCCATGACCGAAGCGGCGATCGACCACGGCATGACGCGCCACCTGTATGTCGCGCTGGGCGAAGCGATCGGTCCGAAGGTCTGGATCGTGCGCCTGTATTACAAGCCCTTCATCAGCTGGATCTGGAGCGGTTGTCTGCTGATGGCTTTCGGCGGCCTGCTCGCAGCCATCGACCGGCGTTATCGCGTCAGAGCGCGCGCGGACTCGGCGCAGGCGACGGGCGCCGCCGGCCTCAAAGCATCCACGGCGGGCTGAACCATGCTGCGCGCGCGTTTTCTGATACCGCTGGCGGTATTCGTGGTGATGGTGGTGTTCCTCGGCATCGGGCTGAAGCTGGATCCGCGCGAAGTGCCTTCGCCGCTGATCAATAAGCCGGCGCCCCCGTTCGTGCTGCAGCAGTTGCACGCGCCGGACAAGACTTTCTCGCAGAAAGACATGCTGGGCAAGGTGTGGATGCTGAACGTGTGGGCCTCATGGTGCGTGGCCTGCCGCGAGGAGCATCCGACCCTGGTGGAATTCTCGCGCAGCGGCGCGGTTCCGATCTTCGGCCTGAACTACAAGGACGAGCGCGCCGACGGCATCGCCTGGCTGGCGCGCCTGGGCAATCCCTATCAGCTTTCCGCCTATGATCGCGAGGGCCAGGTCGGCATCGACTACGGCGTATACGGCGTGCCGGAAACCTATGTCATCGACAAGTCCGGGGTGATCCGCTACAAGCGCATCGGCGTCGTCACGCCGCAGATCGTGCGCGACAAGATTCTGCCCTTGGTGAAGGAGTTGAACGGAAATGGCTAAACTGCTCGCCCTGCTGCTGGGGCTGTTCGTTGCGGTCTCGGTGCCGGCCAAGGAAGCGCCGCCGGCCGCGGCTGATCCGGCCCTGGAACACCGCCTCGTCGTGCTGACCGAACAGCTGCGCTGCCTGGTGTGCCAGAACCAGTCGATCGCCGATTCGCACGCCGAACTCGCGATCGACCTGAAGAACCAGGTGCGCGAGAAACTCAAACAAGGCGAAAGCGACGAAAAGATCATGGAGTACATGGTGGCGCGCTACGGCGATTTTGTGCTTTACCGGCCTCCGGTCAAGGCGACGACGTTTCCCCTCTGGTTCGGCCCGTTTGCCCTGCTGCTGGCGGCGGTCGCCGGCCTGTTCTACTACATCGTGCGGCGGCGGCATTCCGCGCCGCCGCCGCCCCTGAGCGAAGCGGAGCAGGCGCGCGTGCGCGCCCTGCTCGAAGCGAACGAGGAGCGCTCATGACCCTGTTCTGGGTGTATGCCGCGCTGCTGACCGCAGTGGCGCTTGCGATCCTGGTCACGCCGCTGGTGCGCAACCGTACCAGGACCGGTCCCGCGGTATCGCGCGAGGCATCCAACCTGACGGTATTTCGCGATCAGCTCGCGGAACTGGATGCCGACCTGGCGGCAGGCACCATCGGCCAGGACCAGTGGGAGGCCGCCCGCGGCGACCTGCAACGCGGATTGCTGGAGGACGCCGCCGCTCCCGCGGTTGCCGCGGTTCCGGCGATGACCCGCTCCAAGGCAGTGACCATCGGCGTGGCGATCGCGGTGCCGCTGATCGCGGTATTGGCCTATCTCGGATTGGGCAACCCGCAGGCGCTCGATCCGGCCAAGGTGAGCACAGCGCAGGGCGCGCCGCACCAGCTGACGCCGGAACAGATCGAATCCATGGTCGCGCGCCTGGCCGAGCGGCTGGAAGCTAACCCGGACGATGTCGAGGGCTGGATCATGCTGGCGCGCACCTACAGCGCCATGGGGCGCCACGACGAGGCGGCCAAGGCTTTCGCCAAGGCCGAAACCCGGTTTCCGCAGAACGCGCAACTGCTGGCCGATTACGCCGACAGCCTCGCCATGACGCAGGGGCAGACGCTGGTCGGCAAGCCGGAAGCGCTGGTGCAGCGCGCGTTGAAGGCGGACGGCAACAATCTCAAGGCTCTCGCGCTGGCGGGAACGGTGGAATTCGAAAAGCAGAATTTTGCCAAGGCGGCGGAATACTGGAAGCGGATGCTGCCGCTGCTGCCGGCGGATTCCGAAACGGGGAATTCGGTCCGCGCCAGCATCAAGGAGGCCGAGGACAAGGCCGGGGCCGCGCCCCGGTCTGTGGTTGCGATCGCGCCGGCTGCAACCACCGGCGCCCGGCTCAGCGGAACCAT